>CAZXIB010000001.1:0-41849 GCA_964639815.1 uncultured Thomasclavelia sp.
CTCACTGAGAGGCCTTTTTATGAGCCTTGACGGACTTTGGTGGTCGGTATAATATAGCTATTATGAGTCAAGTACCAGAAGATAAAAACAATCAAGAAGAAGTCTATCGCTTCCGCCTAAAAAAACAAGAACTTAGGTCAGAACGCGAGGAGAGAAAGGATAGATTCCGTCGTCGTTTGACTAGAGTTATAGCCTTGATAGTCGCTATTTCTGTCGCCTTTGCGCTGGGCTTATTACTAGGCGCATATAAGCTCAATATGCAGCCATCAGTGAGCTTTGATACTGACAAGATTGAAGAGATTGCCTACTATATAGAAAACTATTGGCTTTATGGCGATGACTATGAGGATTTAATAGAAACGCTGTATGACCAAGCTCTATATGGTATGACGGAGCTTACTGATGACCCATATTCTACTTATGCTTCTGCTGAGGAGGCGGAAGACTTCAGTAATTCAATCAATGTGAGTTTTGTTGGTATCGGCGTGGGCATTAGACAATACGCTGGCGGTATCTTAATAACCAAGATTTATGAAGATTCACCAGCTCTTAAAGCTGGACTAGAGGCCGGAGATATCATCATGGCCGTTGATGGACAGTCGGTTTATGGCATGAGTGTTTCTGATGTCAAAGAGATTATTGTTGGTGAAGTAGATACTAGTGTAAACCTTACAATACTTCGCGATGGCGAATATATGGAAGTCGAGGTTACACGAGGTAGCGTTGATACTTCGGTTAGTGGAAGAGTAATAGATGATGTCGTCATCTTAGAGATTGCCTCTTTTGGTTTAGATACCTATGACGAGTGCGTAGACTTTTTGTCTCAGTATACCGACTACGATAAGTTAATCATCGATTTAAGAGATAATACAGGTGGCTACTCCAGTGCAGTAGAGAAGATTGCGGGACTGTTTTTACCTGAGGGCTCTGTATTAATGCGTGAGGTTGATAAGTATGGCAATGAAACAGCCGTCTATGTCAATAGTGACATCTACTACGATAACTTTGAGCAGATAATCATCTTAACTAACAGCAGTACGGCCTCAGCCTCTGAGGTATTGACGCTTGCCCTTATTGAGGCCAGAGACGATGTCTATACCGTCGGCACAACAACCTATGGTAAGGGTGTCATCCAAACCACTTTTAGTTTAAGTGATGGCAGCTACCTAAGGCTTACCATCTATGAGTGGACATCGGATGCTGGTACATCAATAAATGGTGTTGGTATAGTTCCTGACTATGAAGTCTATCTCAATGATATTTACTATCAAAGTGTTGGTAGCTTCCCCGATACCGTATATGAAGTCGATGATGTGAGTACCTATATTGCGATTGTGCAGGAGTGTCTAGACTTATTAGGCTATGATGTCGAGCGGACTGATGGCTACTTTGATGAGTCTTTAGAGGTCGCTATTACAATATATGCACAAGAGCACAGTATCGATAGTGATGGCACACTTACTAGTGAAGTCTATTCTGCTATCACATCTTCTGCCATGAGCTATCTTCTAAGCGATGAGGGTGATGCCCAACTCGTTAAAGCTTTAGAATTATTAGCTGATGAAGGTTAATTTTCATACCCATACAGCACGATGTAATCATGCCTTAGGCACTGATGAAGACTATGTCTTAGCAGCTATAGAGGGGGGCTATGATGTCTTAGGTTTTTCTGATCATATCCCCTGGGACTATAAGTCAGATTATCATGGGCGCAGTCGCATGTCTTTGGACGATGTCGAAGATTACGCAAGCAGCATAAAGGCATTAAAAGATAGATATCGCGATAGGATAGCGATACGCTTAGGCTTTGAATGCGAATACTTTCCTGAATACTTAGACCAAGTAACAGCTTTAAAAGATAAATATGACATTGAATACTTTATCTTTGGCAATCACTATCATAAAAGTGATGAAGTCAGCCGCTTTTATGGGGCATCTTGTAATGATGAAGAGCTTAAACGATACGTCAGTGACCTAAAAGAGGGGATGGCGACTGGTATCTTTGCCTATATCGCCCATCCTGACCTCTTTATGCGGGCCAGGCGCGTCTTTGATGATAAGTGTCGTGATACCAGTATCGAGATATGTAAGTGGGCGAAAGAGAATGATATCATTCTGGAATACAACCTTGAAGGCCTCCGTAAAGGTTTTGGCTATCCTGATGGTGATTTCTGGAAGGTAGCCGCTTCTTTTAAAAACCGTGTCATCATTGGTGTTGACGCCCATGAACCAAGCAGTTTAAGCGATACAAGTCTTTATAATAGAGCTAAAGTTGAGCTAGAGAAGCTAGGCCTTAGTCCGCTGGAGGACTATCGTGGGCTTTGAGCTAGTTGCGCCTTTTAAGCCAACAGGTGATCAGCCTGAGGCTATTGAAAAATTGGCCCAAGGTGTTATTGATAATAAGAGATTTCAAGTCTTGTTGGGGGCGACGGGTACTGGTAAGACCTTTACTATTGCCAATGTCATCGCCAAGGTTAATAAGCCTACTCTAGTATTTGCCCATAATAAGACCCTAGCTGGTCAGCTATACTCAGAGTTTAAAGAACTCTTCCCTAAAAACAGAGTCGAATACTTCGTCTCTAATTTTGACTACTATCAGCCAGAGGCCTATCTACCTAAGACTGATACCTATATCGAAAAGACGGCAATGACCAATGATGAAATCGATATGCTTAGAATGAGTGCTTATAACTCGCTACTCGAAAGACGCGATACCATCGTTGTCGCTTCTGTTGCCTGTATTTATGCCTCTAGTGACCCTAAGAGTTATAGAGACATGTTTTTTACCTTAAAGGTGGGTGAGACGATTGATAGACAAGACCTCATCAAGAAGTTAGTCGCCAGACAATATAAGCGCAATGATGTCGATCAATTGCGTTCAACCTTTAGAGTTAAGGGGGATACAATAGAGGTCGTACCGGGTTATACAGATCAATTTGTAATAAGAATAGAGTTATATGATGATGAGATAGAAAGAATAGTAGAGATCGACCCTCTCACAAGAGAAGTCTTAAATGGCTACCTTGTCTATAACTTCTTTCCCGCTACCGGATATGCTCGGGATAAGACAGATATCTACAGGGCTTGCGATACCATCGAAAAGGAATTAGAAGAGCGATTAGCCTTCTTTGACAAACATGATAAGCCACTAGAGAAAGAGCGCCTAGAACAGCGCACACGCTATGACTTAGAGGCTTTAAGAGAATTTGGTATCTGTAGTGGCATCGAGAACTATTCAGCCCATATTGATGGCAGATACAACCATGAGCGACCCTTTAATCTATTTGATTACTTCCCTGATGACTTCTTATTAGTTGTCGATGAGTCTCATGTGTCTTTACCCCAGATACGTGGTATGTACCATGGTGATAGGTCACGTAAGGAGACACTGGTCGAGTACGGTTTTAGACTACCAAGTGCCCTCGATAATAGACCGATGACCTTTGACGAGTTTATGGACGTCACAAAGCAAGTCATCTATGTATCGGCGACACCCGGTGACTTTGAATTAGAGAAGGTAAATAACAGCGTAGTTGAACAGATTATAAGACCAACAGGTCTATTAGACCCCGAAGTAGAAGTTCGACCAACACTTGGACAGATAGATGACATCTTGCAAGAGATAAAGGACAATATCGCCGTCGATGAAAGAACGCTAATAACGACTCTCACCGTCAAAATGGCTGAAGACCTTACCGACTTCCTCAAAAAACAAGACCTCAAAGTCGCTTATCTGCACCATGAGACCAAGACCTTAGAGCGCACAGAGATAATAACCGACTTGCGCAAAGGCGAATATGATGTCTTAGTCGGTATTAACCTATTAAGAGAGGGTCTTGACATTCCTGAAGTATCACTAATAGTAATACTAGATGCTGATAAGGAAGGTTTTTTAAGGTCAGAGAGATCACTCATTCAAACGATAGGTAGGGCCGCTAGAAATGCTAGGGGCAGAGTTATTCTATACGCCGATACTATTACCGATTCAATGCAAAAGGCTATGGATGAGACTAAGCGACGTCGTGATACACAGATGGCCTATAATGCAGCCCACGGCATAATACCTAAGACCATCAAAAAAGAAATAAGAGAGCCAATACATGGCAAAGAAACCAAAGAAATGACTCGTAAGTATCTCAAAAAGCAGGTTCATACCAAAAAGGACAAGGAAAAGCTCATTGTCTCGCTTACTACCGAAATGAAACAAGCTGCAAAAGCTATGGAATTTGAAAAGGCTGCTGAACTTCGCGACATGATATTAGAACTCAAAGCAGAGCTGTGATTTGAGGAATAGGATAGCTACCTGGTAATAGGCTAATTGCTTTTTGTTTTCTATGTTTTAATAGATACGAAGTAGACGACCGTCTCTTTAGAGGTCTTAGAGGTCGCGTTTTGTGTGTTATAATGGCGACATGGAAAAAGAGATTATCGTCGTCAGTGGTATATCAGGGGCAGGCAAGACCACTGTTTCTAATATCTTAGAGGACTTAGGATACCTCTGCATAGATCAGTTACCATCACCAATATTAAAAAACTTTGTGGAACTCGTAGAAAATGACGCGTCATTTCGTTACGACAAGGTAGTGATGACGATAACCATCTTTGATTTAGACAACTACTTCACTATCTTAGACAATCTTTCTATCAAGGCTAGAGCCATCATGTTGGATGCGGATGAAGAAGTCATATTAAATAGATATAAGTTTACTAGACGCTTACATCCTCTGCTTTTGACAAATAAGGTCAATACTTTAGAAGAGGCTGTGGCAATGGAAAAGGAGATTTTGGCTCGGTATGCGGAGAAGTTTGAAGTCATCAATACCAGCAACATCAGCGAACAAGTCCTCAAAAAGCGTTTAGCCACTTTTTTAGATGTCGATGAGTCTTATCGTTTTACGATATCCTTTGTCTCTTTTGGCTATAAGAATGGCCTACCCCAAGATGCCGATATCATCATTGATACACGCTTTTTAGACAATCCTTACTATACTGAAGAGCTTAGACATATGACGGGTAATGACAGTGCCGTCTATGACTTTGTCTTTGAAAAGGATGTAACTAAAGAGTTTATAAGTCATATAACACCATACTTAGATTTTGTCTTTACTACCTATATATCGCAAAGCAAGCGTCATTTAACGGTTGCCATCGGTTGTACTGGTGGACAACACCGCAGTGTCAGTATCGCCAATTGGCTATATCGACACTATCGTGATAGATATGTCTGCCTTTTGGCTCACAGGGAGCTACATGAGCACTAAGAAGGTCGTTGTCATTGGTGGAGGACATGGTCAAGCAACCATCTTGCGCGGTATTAAAGAAATAGCCGATATTGATATATCGACCATTGTAACTGTTGCGGATGATGGTGGTTCTACCGGTCGTATCCGTCACCTCTATAAGATACCGGCTATGGGCGATGTCCGTAATGTCTTACTAGCCCTAGCTACTGAAGATAGCTATATGACGAGTCTATTAGACTATCGTTTTAGCTCTCATTTAGACGATGAAGACTTTGATATTATTGGTCATAACTTAGGCAATCTCATACTAACGGCTTTAAGTGAAACGACAGGTTCTTTTATGGATGCCATAGGAATACTCAGTAAGGCCTTAGCTATAAAGGGTAGGGTCTATCCTTCTTCCCTTGACTTACTTACGCTATACGCCAAAATGGACGATGACACCATCGTTAAAGGCGAGGCCAACATACCTAGCTTTAACCATCACATCAAAGAGGTCTTTTATCGCCGGATTGCTCACGCTACTGCTGGTGTGGTAGATGTGATTATGGATGCTGACCTCATTATATATGGCATAGGTTCTGTCTATACATCCATCATCCCCAACATCATCATCCCCGAGATAAAAAAGGCTTTAAAGGAGACTAGTGCTTATAAGGTCTACTTCGCTAACTGCATGACCCAAAACAACGAAACCTTTGACTATGACTTAAAAGACCATGTAAAGGCCATGCAAGATCATGGAGCTATAATCGACTTAGTCGTTAAACATTCTGATGAGATACCAGAAGATATCTTAGCGCGTTATCGCAAAGAGAACTCAGTTGAGGTCATCGACCATCACGATACCGGCATTGAGGTTTGGAGTCGTGACTTACTCACTTTTGATAGGAACCTCGTCCGTCATGACTCAGCTAAGATAGAAGCCGTGGTTAATGAGATACTTAAAAGGTCAAGGTAATGTCTTTTTCCAGTGAGATTAAACAAGAAGTAGCCTATAATGGCCTAAAGGACTGTTGCCAAAGAGCACAGTTAAGTGCTCTTATCCAACTAACTTCTTCTATCGCCATATCTAAGGGTCAGATGGATCTTACCATAAAGACAGAGAATCCAACGACGGCTAGACGCATCATGACTTTGTGTAAGAATCGCTATCCTGATACCGATATAAGACTAGAAGTCGTTCAAAAGACTAACCTCCGCAAAAACAACATCTATACCCTAACTGTCTTAGGTAAGACCAATGATATACTCGGTGACTTAGGACTGTATAATACCAAGGGTCTTTTACTAGAACACCCTCTCTATCACATCATTGCCAAGGACTGTTGTGCTAGAGCCTACTTGGCCGGGGCCTTTTTGGCCTTTGGATCTTGTAATAGCCCGGCAAAGACGAATTATCATCTAGAGATAGCTCTTATGAGTATTTCTCATGCCCACTTCATCGTTAAGTTAGTGAGTCGTTTTGGAATTTCTGCTAAGATAATGAAAAGACGCAATAAATATGTCGTCTATGTAAAGCGGGCTGATGAGATATCAGACTTCTTGCGTTGTATTGGCGCTCATGAGTCTTTGATGAAGCTTGAGAATGCTAGGATATCTCGTGACTTTAAAAACAGCCTTACTAGGCTCGATAATTGCGAGATAGCCAATGAAGTAAAGAGTCTAAAGGCTACAACCCAGCAATTGGCTGATATGGAAGTCATCATTGCCTCACCCCGTTATGAGGACATAGAACCAAGATTAAAGACAGTTATTGATTTGCGTATGAAGTATAGAGACCACAGCCTTAGTGAGCTAGCTAAAGCCTACTATGACAATACGGGTGAAATGATATCCAAGTCAGGATTAAAACATCGCCTTGTCAAGATTCATGACATCGCCGAAGATATAAAGGAAAAGGAGGCCAGATGATAAGTATTGCCACCAAAGAAGACCTTACAAAGATAGGGGACTTAGGTAAGGACAAGGCCTATCTTGATGATGAGGACATCGTATATTACTGCCTTTTTGAAGGAGAAAAGCTTTTAGCTTATATTGCAAGCCGTCCTTTAGTGATAAAACTGGGTGAGCACTTACTCAAGTCTTCTACCATCATCGACATCGTCGATACAGGCAGTGAAAAAGATAGAGATGAGCTAGTAAGAGCTGTCAATGACTATAGAGAACACACAGAACTGTTATCGTTTTCTAAGATAGCGGACTATACGCTAATAGAATTAGGTTATACCAATGTCTATCCCAAGGTCTCTTATACCTTTGATAAGTATAAGTTTAAGCCTGTTGAAACTTTTGGTGTTAGAGAGGTGAGTGATGTCAGTGAAGCCTTAGATGCCTATGGCAAGATGATGGCTAACTTTGATGGTTATGTCTTTCGCGATTCTTCTTGGTTTACTGCCCAAGCCAAAAAGGATAGAGCTATGTTTCGGATATCTAAGGATGCCTATTTTACTTTGCGGCTAGTAGGTGAAACGGCCTTTATTGATGAGCTAGTTTATTCTTTCTTAGAAGAAGTCGATATAGCCATCGCCTATGCCCTCAAGTATGCCAATCAAGTCATAGTTACAGTATCGGCTTATGAAAAATTAGAACTACACTATAGTGAAGTATACATGGGGCCTGAAACCTATACCTTAGGACGTATTAACGACATAAATCACTTCAATAGGCTGTATGGTACTAAGTATAAAGACATAAAAAAAGCCCTAGCGATGTCAGGCCGGGCTGTTAGACTTGATGATTAGAGGTCTTCATCACTGACTTGTAATAAGTGTTTTAGAAGACTGATGCCTTTTTCGGCAATCTTGACCGTTGCAACCTTAGCCTTGGCTAGGGTTTTTTGATTTTCTGGTCTAGCCAAATAGTCTTCTATCTCTTCAAAGACAGAAGAAGTAAATTCCTTTATAACTAAGAGATTTGCCTTGAACTCTTCATCGCTCTTTAGTTCATTAATGGCATCTTTAATCTCGTATTTTACCTCCTCAATATCATCGTCTTCTGGTGAGCTTACGACTTTATCAATCTTGTCACGTGTATAGATAACTGCACTATCACACTTGGCGATGACATCACTCAAAAAACTACTTATGTCATCTTGATTTATATGGCTAGTGGCCTCCTCAACCGTTTTGATGACTTGTTTTACGACAGAAATACAGCGATTGGCAATCTCAGCAATACGATATTTTGTGTCGCTGGGCATATCATTACTACGCATAGCAGCGTAGGTTTCAATTTCCGTAATCTTTTCCTTTAGGTATTGGATAGTATCTTGGACGTTCATGAGCTTCCTCCTTTGCCTATATTATATGCGCAAATAGCCTTGATGATAAGAAAGAATATTGTTAAGTTATACTTAAGTAAGGTTGCATAGAATTAACGTGTTATGCAATAGGCTGGGTACCCAGCAAGGGAATACGAGGAGACGTTTATGAGTATCTTTACCTATCTGTATGCTGAACAGAATGGCGACTTTTGCGAATACAATGGTGACTTAAAGGAATATTTGCTCCTATTAGACGCGGACTATCCGGACTATGACTTATTGCACTGGTTGGCCGATAAACACGATGGTATTCGTGTCTGCGTTGACTATCGTTTGCCCATTGTTGAGTCATCCGTTTCCAATATGATAATCCGTTATAAAGATGTAAGTAAACTCGATAATAAATCCATCATCTGCCCCTATATCTTCTATATGAAGGGCGAGGAGAGATCAAGGGCCATCATTGTGGCTAAGGACTACTTAGTGGCTAAGGGCTTCTATTATGTCGCTACTGAGCGTGATGGCATACTCAATGAATACAAGAACTTCATTATCGCCTGCGATACAGATAGAGACCATCTAAATGAGGTCTTTGAAAACTTGTTTAGTGATAGGGCAGCGCGCATTCAACACGACTTAGATAAAAAGATATTCCCGACTTATGATGACCTTTTAATCCACGCACAAAATTATGCCGATAAATTAAGGGATAATATCTTCGATGAGCTAAAAGAGGCAGAAGACAAGGCCAAACTCATCCAAAATGTCATAACGGAGTGGTTCTTACTAAAAAAGACCGCCTATGTCCACTACATGGTCAATAAGGAAATCTTAGAGACAAGGCATCAGGGTGACAATAGAGCCCAGCGCTCACAAGCGAAAAAGAACGCTGATACTATCCGTTTTATCTCTTTGACTGAGCTTTGGCGTGGTCGACTAGATTCTGAGAAGTAAAAAAGAGTTAATCTTTCGCTACTACTTAGGTGTTTTGATGTCTCAAGACTCCTATATTATTGTATAATACGGCTATGCCAAACAATCAAAGAGGGCCTAGCTATAGACGAAATTCATCACCACAACACGGTGGTGGTTCTGGTGTTAGTATTTTTTTTGTTATAGTAGGTTTTTTATTCTTCGTTAATATCTTAGATGCGATTTTTTTACCATTATTACCACTAGTAATTATTATCGCCTTTATCGCTATCATTGCCAATAGTAATAATAAGACAAGTAAGACTAAAACTAAAACTACTACTAAGCGAAAAGTAAGTCACGACCGCAAAGCTATTGATGCGAAGCTGATGGCTTATTTTAAAGACTCTTATAGACTACCAGTTTACGACGATGTCTATCTAACTACTAAAAATGGTGTCTATTCTCGATATGAAGACCTCTTAATAACTAAGGGTGAAGAAGTCATCATGAGTTTAGGGGAGTTTGCCGATAGGTTTCCCTACGTCGCCGATGAGATTGTATCGCTACTTGAGATATTCGCTCGCCAAAAGGGTGAAGCCGCCAGTACTGTAGTAACCCCAGCCCCCCAAACAAGCAAGCTATCACAAGCTCAAGAGTTCATATCACAAATCAATGACCTCAATGTCGACATCCAAAAAGAAGAGATTAAATCTGGTCTTTATCAAACCTGTGCTCTACTAAAGCAGATTGACATCGGTGCTTCGGAAGATGATGCCGATAAGATATATAAGCTATATGATTATTACTTACCGATACTAGTCAAGATATTAGATAACTACAAAAATCTGTCAGCTATATCTCGTGATTCTAAAGACTTTAAGGATTGTGAAGACCAGCTCATCAAGACGATTATTCTTATAAATGAGGCCCTTAAAATCTTAAATGAGTCTATCTATGAGGATGACTATATGAATTTATCAGCCGATATAACGACACTACAGTCCTTATTAGAAAAGGATGGTCTTGTGCGTGATGGTGAAATATACAAGGAAGGTAACGATGGACAAAATTAATAATAAGTTCGATGAAATCGATAAGATGTTCGAAGACCTACAACAAGCCAATAACGAGACCGTCGATAGCTTAAAGGATCGCCTTTCTAGTAAAGAGGAAGACTTAGTCTCTTTAAAAGAGAGTGAATATTCTGAGCGTAAGTCTGTAAGCCTTAAGCGGCCAAGTCTACCTAAGACCATTCCCGCCTCTTTAAATACGCGCTTAGATATCTTTCTGTATTGTATTAAGAATATTGAATACGGGCCTAATAATAGGTCTTATGTCGATGGTCATCTAGAAGCCTTAAATAAATACCTAGAAAGAGCTCGTCTAGACCACCAAAACCTCGAAGTGGTATTGGGCACCCTTTTAGATGAGATAAGGCATTCAAGGTCTATCAATAAGACCGACCTCAAAGAGAAGGGCTACTATGATGGCTTGAACTATGTCAATTCCGCTTTGAAGAAGTCTAAGGACGTCATGGCTAAGAAGATAAACGATACCCTCAAGAGAGAACTGTTCCATGAATAAAGAGAAAGAGAAATTGATGCAAGAGCTCTTTGGTAAGGCCAGGAACTTAGATATAAACGATCAGCGCGATGTCTTAATTGACAGTACCAAGGAACTACAAGACATCATCGAAATGAACTCGCGCAATCTAACTTCCTTAAAGGAAGTGGCTGACGAGAAGACCTATAGTAAGATAAGTGAGGAAGTGGCTTCTGACTTTTCTTTATCACAGCTTTTATCTGACCTCAAAAAAGACTACGATATACCAGAGGTAGCTACAGTAATCAACGATAATAAACAGCTGGCTGATATCTTTGCGGATGTCGCCACTTCTATAAAACAGGAAGTACTTGGACAAGACACGGCAGTCGATGCCATGGTGACAGCTTTCCATAGGCCTCACTTAGCTGGCCATGATGCCATGAAGATTGCGGCAACGATTATATTAACTGGTCATAAGGGCAGTGGTAGACACTCACTTGTAAAGGCCATTAGTAGAGCCGTTAAAGCTAAAGGGCTACTTACGGTAAGCGACTATTCAACTATTGATTTATCGCGTTATCAATCAGCGACCCAAGAGACCCTTTTCTTACAGGATCTCTATGTGGCGCTGAGTGACCCTAAAGGCATCATCGTCTTTGATGAGGCCATGGCTACCTACCCCATATACGGTAGGATGTTGGCGGGACTTAGTGCTAATGGCAAGATTACCCTCAATAAGCGTTATATCTTTAGTAATGGCCAACTTCTAAGCGCTGGTGAGGGCCTTAATAAAGGCGTTATAGACCATCTCGATGGTAATGGTAAGATTCTCATCTTCGTTATCGAAGGTAACCCATCTAAGCTATCAGACATCTTTGGTAAGTCCTTTATGGATAGTGTCGATGATATCGTCACTATGGGTTCTTTAGATACCACCAGTATTGATAAGATAACTACTAAACTAAGCGATGACTTAAAAGCCAAGTGTCTAAGTCAATTAGACATAAAGGTCATACTTACCGATAATGTCATCTCCCATATCGCTAGGGGTTATGATGAGGATGAGGGTGTTTATTCTTTACTTAGAAGTGTTGATAAGCTCTATGAAGAGATAGTCGATATCGCCTTAGCTAATAGTGACATTGATGCGATTACTATTGATAAGACGGATAAACTTATAGCCACCTATGGGTCTAAGACGATAGAAGTTGTCATCGATGAAGATAAGAAGGCTGAAAGAGCGGCTATCCAAAAAGAGCTCGATGCCATCATCGGTCTTGATAAGGTCAAGGAGTATCTTTTATCACTAGAAGACCATATCCGTGTTTCTAAGATACGTAAGGCCAAGGGTCTAAAGACAGCCGAGATGACCAAACACATGATATTTACGGGCGACCCCGGTACTGGTAAGACGACAATAGCTCGATTAGTATCAAGACTAATGAAGGTGACGGGCATCTTAAGACAGGGTCAACTAGTAGAGGTTACAAGAGCTGACCTAGTTGCCAAGTATGTTGGTCAGACAGCTCCGCAGACGATGGCCGTCATTGAAAGTGCCTTAGGTGGCGTCTTATTTATTGATGAGGCTTATAGCTTATATCGGGGAAAAGATGATACCTTCGGTCTAGAGGCCATTGATACCTTAGTAAAGGCCATGGAAGACTATCGTGATGACTTCATTGTCATCTTGGCCGGTTACTCTAAAGAGATGGCAAGTTTCTTAGAGGCTAATAGTGGCCTTAAGTCACGCTTCGCCAACATCATCCACTTTGAAAACTATACGGCTGATGAATTAGTCGCTATAACGGTATCGATTGCCGAAGGTAAGGACTATAGGATTAGTAAAGAGGCTTTGGATGTACTAAAGGACTATTACACGGAAGTTCAAAGTCGCCATGATGCGACAAGCGGCAATGGTCGGATGGCCCGCAATATGGTCGAAGAGGCCATTCTCAATCATTCTCGCCGCGTCCTAAAGGACACTACGGCGGCTATTGATGTCTTGATGAAGGAAGACTTTGACTTTGAGGTGGGACGATGACTTTAATTATCAGTATGGCCCTCATGGGCTTAAATATCATCCTTTTAATACTTGACTTTATATTTTTTAGTGAAATGGCCAAGTCCTTATTATATGCCAACCTCGTTTGGATAATGGTCAGTACACCGATACTTTTATATATAGCTATGAAGGCAGCGCGCAAGCGCATTGAAAGAGATGCTAAGTGATACGATAGTTGCCATAGCTACCGCCGTCAGTAATAGTGCTATTGCCATTGTCAGGTTGAGTGGCGATGATGCCATAAACATAGTCGATGGCATCTTTTCTAAAGATTTAAAAACTGTACCTTCTAACACTATAAGTTATGGAAAGATAATAGATGATGGAAAGCTTATTGATGAAGTCTTAGTCAGTCTCTTCAGAGCGCCCAAGACCTATACCAAAGAAGATGTCGTTGAGATAAATACCCATGGCGGGGCCTATGTAACACGAAAGATATTAGAATTATGTTTATCTAAGGGGGCGAGGATGGCCTTGCCTGGTGAGTTTACTAAGCGCGCTTATCTTAATGGTAGGATAACGTTGGCGGAAGCAGAGGCCATAAATGATTTAATTGCTGCTGATAGCGAAGTAAAACATCGCTCGGCCATAAGGGGGATAGATGGTAGTATTGAAAGACTGATAAAACCCCTTATGGAAGAAGTCATGACCGTCATTGGTACCTTAGAAGTTAATATTGACTATCCTGAATACGATGATGTCGATATCATTGATAAAGAGGTGCTTTCTCCGGGTATTGCTAGGTGGGTGGATATTATGGAGGAGATGTTAAAAAAGGCTGAGCGTTTTCGCATCATCAAAGATGGTCTAAAGACAGCTATCATTGGTAAGCCTAATGTGGGCAAGTCTTCTCTATTAAATGCCCTACTACAAAAAGACAAGGCCATCGTCACTGATATTGCCGGGACGACGCGCGACCTCATAGAAGATGACGTCGACTTAGGTAGTGTAAGACTGCATCTAATAGACACCGCCGGCATAAGAAAAAGCGAAGATACGATAGAGAATATCGGCATTGAACGCTCATATAAAGCGATAGAAGAAGCTGACCTTATCATCTTGGTTTTAGATGCTTCTAGCCCCTTAGACAATGAAGATGAGGCCCTACTAGAGCTCATCAAAGATAGAGAGCACATCATCGTCTACAATAAAACCGATATAAAGAAGGTTGATGGCCTATCGATTAGTGCTATAAATGGTGATATTAAGGCTTTAGTTGACCTATTGAACGATAAGTACCATGATGATTTAGGCCTTATCGACCAAGATGTCTTAAATAACGAGCGACAGATTGCGCTAATGCGTGCAGCTTTAAGTAAACTTAAAGAGATAAAAAAAGCCTTAAGTGCTGGCTTAGCCTTAGATATAGTGGCCAGTGAACTATACGGTGTCTATCGTGACTTAGCTAGTATCATAGGCAGTGAGTACCAAGAAGATTTGATTGATCATCTCTTTGCGAATTTTTGTTTAGGTAAGTGATATGTACATTGATTCCCATACCCATATAACTAATAAAGACTTAGATGTAAGTACATACCTTGAAGATATAAAAATCGCCAAGGAAAAGGGTCTAATCCATTCTTTATTAGTATTGACGGAAGCCGAGGAAGAACGGCTTTACGATGAGTTACACGAAGATGATTACTTCGACTTTGCCCGGGGTATATTCCCAACTGAGGCAGATAAATATGACCAGTCTGACCTTGACCACCTCAAGGACTTATTGGCCAAGGGTCGTTTTATCGCTTTGGGCGAGATTGGTCTTGACTATCATTGGGCCAAAGAAATTAAAGACAAGCAAATCACTCTATTCAAAAAACAGATTGATATCGCCAATGAACTAGATTTGCCTATTATTATCCATAGTCGTGATGCCATGGGTGATACCTATGAAGTATTAAAGGAACACCCTTGTAATAGAAGTGGTGTCATCCACAGTTTTTCTGGTAGTAAAGAGATGGCCGAGCGTTTTATCGAACTGGGCTACTACATCTCCTTTAGTGGCACCATCACCTTCAAAAATAACGTGAATGGTGTAAGGGCCTTAGAGGCTATCAACCTTGACCGATTGCTTTGTGAGACCGATGCCCCGTACTTAGCACCGGAGCCCGTCAGAGGTCGACCCAATAAGACCTATAACGTCATCCATACTTACGACTTCATCGCTAAGAAGCTGGGTATGTCTGTAGAGAGACTGCAAGAGGTCATCTACGCTAACTATATGATGCTTTTCCACTAGTGAGAAAGATACGCGAAGTTATCGTTGTCGAAGGAAAAAATGACGCTTTACACCTAAAGTCCTTTTTTGAATGTGATACCATTATTACAGAAGGTCGACATCTAAAAAAGGAAACGATTGAGTTAATAAAAGAAGCTCAGGCTAGTAAAGGCGTCATTGTCCTAACAGATCCTGATAGCCCTGGTGAGTACATAAGAGGCAAGCTCAATAGCGAAGTTTCGGGTCTCAAGAACGCCTTTTTACAAAAGAAAGATGCGAAAACTTCTAAGAAGGTCGGTGTAGAACACGCTTCTTATGAAGTCATAAAAGAAGCTTTGGACAACCTCATCACCTATACGGATGAAAAGGGTAGTCTTACAAGTGGAGACCTTATGGATTTAGGAATTATTGGTGATAGTGACTTAAGAGCTTATATCGCTAAAAAGCTACACCTAGGCCATCCCAACAATAAGACCCTTCTAAAACGTCTTAACATGTTGGGGATAGACAGAGATAGATTAAAGGAGGTCATCGATGGTAGAGATAATAGCTAACCCTTCGGTCACTAAGGCCATTATCGCTAAGTATGGCCTTTTTCCCAATAAGCGCTTTGGGCAAAACTTTTTAATTGATGCCAATATCGTAAATAAGATAGCCGCTTCCTCTTGCGACAAAGATACCATCACTGTGGAGATTGGCCCGGGTATTGGTAGTCTTAGCCAGTTTCTTTTAAAGTATTCTAAGCGTGTCTATGCCCACGAGATAGATAAGAAGCTGATTGAGGCGTTGGCTGAGATATTTGCTGGTGAGTTAGATGTCCTACCTGGTGACTTTTTAAAGGTTGATTTTGATACGGTACCATATAGCGACCAAGAGATTATTGTCTGTGCCAACCTGCCTTACTATATAACGACACCTGTCCTTTTTAAGTTATTTGCGTCAAACCTACACATAAAGAAGATTTGTGTCATGGTGCAAAAGGAAGTGGCCAATCGTTTCCTGGCAGGCGTCAATAGTCCAGACTATGGCGCTCTATCTGTTATAACGGCAGTCCGCTATGAAGTGCGTCTACTGATGCGGGTATCGCGTTTAGTCTTTTATCCCGCTCCTGATGTCGATAGTGCAGTCATAACATTTTTACCAAAAGAGCCACTAAATGTCGACCACGACAAGTTTGATGCCCTAGTCAAAGCATCTTTTAAACAACCCCGCAAGACCCTCAAAAATAACCTCGACACCTATCTAAAGACTAATTCCTTGCCTTATATAACATCCCTGCATTTAAAAGAGACGGTTCGTGCGCAAGAGTTGAGTCTAGAAGATTACATAAGTTTATATAGGAGTATCCATGAAGATTAAAGCATATGCCAAGGTCAATCTAGCTCTTGATGTCTTAGGCAAAAGAGAAGATGGTTATCATGACCTCGATATGATTATGTGTCCCATTGACCTATACGATGATATCGTGATAGTGCGAAGCGATAGAGATAACGTCACCTGTGATATGTCTATACCTGAAGAGAATACGGTAACTAAGGCCATAAAGTCGCTTAGAGAACACTATGAGTTTTTGGATTACTTCGATGTAAAGATAGAAAAACACATTCCTATGCAAGCAGGTCTAGCTGGGGGGTCAGCAGATGCTGCTGCGGTTATCTGGGCAATAGTTAAGATGTTACGGTTAGAATATGATGAAGAAAATCTAATTGAAATAGGCAAAGAAATCGGTGCTGATGTGCCATTTTGCTTAATAGGAAAAGTCGCAAGAGTCAAAGGTATTGGTGATGTCATAGAACCATTTGACTCGCACTTATCTCTGCCCTGTCTATTGATTAGACCTGATAAAGGCGTCGATACGGCTAAAGCCTTTAAGTCCTTAAAAGAGCCGATTGAGCATCCAAATATTACAGCTATTAGAGATGCCATGATAGCCGGCGACTACGACTCTTTCATTCGAAATATCGGCAATAGTCTAGAAGGTTCAGCCTTTACTATAGTCCCAGAGATCGAAGTGATAAAAAAAGAGCTTATCGCTATGGGCTTTGATGGTAGTACGATGACCGGAAGTGGCTCAACTGTAATGGGCTTTACACGAGATAAAGGTCTATTAGAAAGAGCAGTTCAAAGATATAAACACCTCTTTACCTATGTCACTATCTTGTAATACCGACTGTTTGTAAAAGTGTTATAATGAGGCCATGAGAAGCGCCGTTATACTAGCTGATGACAGCTTTAAGAAAAAGAAGATATCATTACCTGTACTAGACCGCCAAGTCCTCGACTTTGTGGTCTTTAATTTATTAGAGGCTGGTGCGGAGACGGTTTATCTTGTAAGTGATGAGAGTATTCCCTGTCAAGAAGCGCTAGTCGTCACTTCTTTAGAAGAGGCTATCAGTCTTATCAACGATAAAGAAGGAGAGATACTTATAATAGATGACATTTATCCCTTTATAAAGGCCAAAACCTACGCTAAGGTTTTAGCTTTAAAGCGTGGAAGAATAGAGGGCACTAATATTATAAAGACTAAGATAGCTGATATTAAGTCCATTAATAAAGAGGCTATAGATGTAGTAAAGACTGAAGAAACAGAACTATTAGATATTCTAATACCCAGTAACTATCAAAGCTTTACTGCTTATTGGCATGATGAGATTATCGCTTATCACAGTGGCAGTGGTGTTATCTTTTGTGACCCACGCACGACCTATATTGGCCCCCTAGTAAAGATGGAAGAGGGCGTCATTATTGAAGGCAATGTCTCTATCTATGGTGCTTGTTTTATTGGTAGAGGTACTAAGATTACTAGTGGTAGCTACATAAATGACAGCTATATTGGTCAAGACAATCAGATTATATCTTCGCGTATCACTGATAGTAGAGTATTTGACCACAATACCATCGGCCCATCGGCCCACCTTAGGATGGGTAGTGAAGTAATGGGGCACTGTCGAATCGGTAACTATGTGGAGTTCAAACGCTGTCGCTTTGGGGAGGGTTCGCGTTGCGCCCACCTTACATATCTGGGGGATTGTGAGGTTGGAGTCGATGTCAATATCGGTTGTGGTGTCGTCACCTGTAACTACGATGGGGCTTGCAAGCACAAGACCTATATCGGCGACCATTCCTTTATTGGCTCTAACGCTAATCTCATAGCTCCGATTCACATCGGCTCTTATGCCTTAGTCGCTGCTGGTTCAACTGTCACTAAAGATGTACCGGATAACGATATGGCTATTGCCAGAGCCTATGAGACATACAAAAAGGGATACGGATATACATACATAAACAAGGAGAAATGATATGAATGACACGATGGTTTTCGCGCTGACTGCTAATGTCAATCTCGTCGATGAGATATGCCAGGTACTAGGATTAAAACCCGGTAAGATAGCGGTCAAACACTTCGCTGATGGGGAGATATTGGTCGAGCCAGAAGAGACTGTTAGGGGAAAGAAGGTCTATGTCGTCCAGAGTACCTGTCCACCGGTTACCGAACGCTTGATGGAGTTATTAGTCTGTGTAGATGCCCTAAAGCGCGCTTCCGCAGGGCCGATAACCTGTATCATGCCCTACTTCGGCTATGCAAGACAAGACCGTAAAGCTCGACCACGTCAGCCGATTACGGCTAAACTTGTCGCTGATTTATTAGAGGCAGCTGGAGCTAATCGTGTCGTCACTATTGACTTACATACTACGCAAATCCAAGGCTTCTTCAGCTTCCCTACTGATGACTTTACTTGTATTCCGATGATGGCTTACTACTATAAGTATTCTGGTTTAGACATAGCTAATACCGTCGTTGTGTCACCTGACCATGGTGGTACTACTAGGGCCAGACAATTCGCTGAAGGCTTAGGTGTACCACTGGCCATCATTGATAAGCGTCGTCCCCGTCCCAATGAGGTAGAAGCCAATAATGTCATTGGTGATGTCACTGGCAAAGATGCGATAGTCATTGATGATATCTGTGATACCGCTGGCTCGCTTATTGCCGGTTGTAATATCTTAAAGAACCACGGAGCTCGTGATATATATTGCGCTATAACACATGGTGTATTCTCGGGTAATGCTGCTGAAAATATCCAGTCTTCACCTATCAAAAAGATGGTCATTACTAATACAATTCCTCTTAGTGATGAGTTCAAGAAGAAGTGCGATAAGGTAACAGTCTTATCGGTTGGTAAACTCTTAGCGCAGATAATCGCTGCCATCTCTAGCAATAAACCAGTCTCAGAGATATACGATTCCATATATAGTGATGAGAATAAGGGCTGATAGTTCAGCCTTTTATTTAACCTATTTTTAACAATCTTCCCCACTTCGATCTAACATTCTCCCTTTAGGATAAGAGAGATAAAGGAGAAGAAAGATGAAGAAACTGTCTATTCTACTAGTTACAGCCTTAGTGGCTATTAGCTTAGTCGCTTGTCAGTCGACAAGTGATACGACTATCCACGTCTATACTCGTGATAGTTCAAGTGGGACAAGGGAAGCTTTTGAAAGTGCTATAGGCCTAGATGGAAACCTAAGCGATACAGCTTCTGAGGTATCCAGTAATGGCGATATGGCGACGCGTGTCGGCCAAGATGAAAGTGGTATTGGTTATGCATCTTTAACAACTGACTTCGCCACCAACAATATCAAAGCTTTATCACTAGAGGGCGTTGAAGCGAGCAGTGAAACCGTATTAAGTGGTGACTACCTCATGCAAAGACCATTTATGTATGTCACTAGAGCCGAAGGTGACTATGAGTCAGATGAAAAAGAAGAGTTAATCGCTGCCTTTATCGCCTTTATGACTGAATCAATAGAAGGTCTAACAATCGTCCAAGAGAATGGTGGTATCGTCGATTTAACTAATGCCCGCTCTTGGGAAGAAATAGCTGCAGAATATCCTGTACTAAATAACGATAATTCCAGTATTACCATTCGTACTGGTGGTTCGACATCCGTAGAGACCATCCTAAGTGCCTGTTTAGAAGCCTTTCAACCGCTAGCTGGTAATGTCGGCTACGCCATCTCGCAAACGGGTTCTGGTGATGCCGTTACTAGGACACTTGGTTCAGAAAAAGATGGGGCAAATGCCATTGACATTGGTTTTACATCAAGAGAGTTTAATACAGATGAGGATATAAGTGAGGCTATGGCCTATGGTGAGATATGTCGCGATGCCGTTGTCATCATCGTCAATGCCAGTAATTCTATTGATGATATCACTATCGCTGAAGCCTATGCCATCTTCAGTGGTTCAGTTACGACTTGGTCAAGTGAAGAATAATGCATGTAGGCATTAAAGGTCAAAGTCACCACAAGCTACTAGACAAGATAGCTCGCTACCTCTTTATGGGGATGGCTATCTTGTCGTCTAGCTTTATTATCGTCATTGTCTTATTTGTCTTTACAAAGGGTATATCGCCATTTTTAGCTAACTACGAGTATGGGCAAGTCGACATCATTTCCTTTTTGACAGGCAATGTCTATCGACAAGACCAAGGCATCTATGGTGTCGGATTTATCATTATCAATACGCTTGTCTGTTCGTTTTTAGCCTTATTTTTAGCTTTTCCGATATCGGTATTGACAGCCCTTTTTATCGCTAAAGTGGCACCAAAAAAATTAGGAACTATCATGCAGAATGTCGTTGAGCTATTAGCAGCTATACCCAGTGTCGTCTATGGTATCTTTGCCGCTGGTGTAATTACAACCATTGTGCGGTACTTAGCCAGTCTAATAGGTGTATCGACTTATGGTGGCTCTAGCCTATTAGCTGTCATTATCTTACTTACTATCATGATATTTCCCACGCTTACATCAATGGCGATAACTTCAATTAGAGCAGTCGATAAAGATTTAGAATCTGCTTCTTTGGCTTTGGGTGCAACGCGAACTCAGACTAATTTTAGGGTCGTGCTAAAGGCGGCGAAGTCTGGTATTTTTGCCGGGGCAACGCTGGCCTTAGGTAGGGCCTTTGGCGAGGCGACAGCGGTATCTATGGTTGCCGGCAATAAGTTATTTGGCCCAACCTTTGACCTCTTTGATATAACTAGGACGCTAACTAGTACCATGCTGACGGGGCTAAAGGAGACTAGTGGTCTAGATTACGATATCCGCTTCTCTGTTGGTCTAGTACTTATCGCCATTATCTTCTTATCAAACGCCATCTTAGCTTGGGTTAAGAAAAAGATAGGGGGCTTAGGATGAAACGCTATCATAAAGATGCCTGTCTAAATGCCCTTACCTATATATCTTCGCTCATCGGTGTTTTAATCTTAGTTTCAATCATCATCTACCTACTAGTAAATGGTCTCAGTAGTATTAATTGGCCCTTACTCACATCCGATTATTATGCGACTAGTAGTAATGCCGCCATAAGCGCTGACTATACCTACAGAGAGCCAGCTGATTATGATGGCGAAGGGTATTATGCAAAAGTATGGGGCATAGCCGTTATAGACTATGTCACTACTGATAATGAGTCTCTTATCATGGTTGACTATGTCGATGAGGCATCACCATTTTCTTATATGTATTCGACCGTCGCCGGCCAAGAAGAAACAACAGTAGTCTTAGAAGTAGGGCAAACTATATCAAACATCTATTACCTAGATGAAGCGGGAGAAACGATATTTTTAAGTCAGGGAGCCATGGGTGGCGCTGGGGGACTAGTAGAGATATTAGACACTCAAGCAAGCGCGATTGTTTCGATAAGTTACAAGACTCTAGGTGGTGGTATCAGAGGTTCTATCATTGCGACTTTATACCTCATACTTGTTTCTTTACTTATATCTTTGCCTATCGGCATCATGACAGCTATCTACCTACATGAATATGCTGGTAAGACCAAGATTAATAGTCTTATTCGTCGTGGTATTGATACCCTAGTTGGCGTACCATCTATCATCTATGGGCTCATGGGTGTCACAGTACTATTTCCTGTTACACAGGTCATTGGTGCGACTAGTACTAGTATCTTACTTGGTGGCTTGACGCTCGCTATAATACTACTTCCGACCATTATATCTTCAACAGAAGAAGCCCTCATTGTCGTGCCACAGAGTTTACGTGATGGTAGTCTCTCTTTAGGTGCTACTAAGTCGCAAACTATCTTCAAGGTCGTCTTACCATCGGCCATAAATGGTATCCTTACAGGTGTATTACTTGGCATCGGTAGGGTGATTGGCGAATCGGCGGCCTTAGTATATACCACTAGTACAGTCATTAATGATAATCCTAGTTTACTCTCTCAGGGGACATCACTATCACTTATGATTTGGTCGATTATGTCTGGTGAAAACCCAGATTATGAGCTAGCTAGTGCAATATCGATTATCATCTTGATTATCGTCTTTATTATCAATGGCATCGTAAAGCTCATTTCTAAGCGTCTTACGAAGTCATTTACATAGGAGGAGTATGGAAAAATGTTTTGAAGTTAGGGGCTTAGACCTCTGGTATGGAGATAAGAAAGCCCTCAAAGATATAAGCTTAGACATCTATAAAAACGATGTCACAGCCTTTATTGGCCCTTCGGGTTGTGGGAAGTCGACCTTCTTGCGTTGTCTTGACCGCATGAATGACTTAGTTGAAGGTTGTAAGATAAGTGGTCAGATTATTAAAGATGGCATTGATATCTATAGTGATGCTCAAGATGTCTATGACCTAAGAACTAAGGTTGGTATGGTCTTTCAAAAGCCCAATCCCTTTCCCATGTCCATCTTTGACAACATCGCCTATGGCCCAAGGTGTCAAGGACTAAAAGACAAAAAGAAGCTAGAGGAGATTGTCGTTAAGGCTTTAAAAGATGTCGCCCTTTTTGATGAAGTAAAGGATAGACTTAAAGACAGTGCCATGGGCCTATCCGGTGGCCAGCAACAACGTCTCTGTATCGCTCGCTCCATTGCCATGGTTCCCGAAGTAATCCTCATGGATGAGCCTACATCGGCCTTAGACCCCATCTCAACCTCGAAGATAGAGGACTTGGTTCTAGAACTTAAAAAGAACTATACTATAGTCATAGTTACCCACAATATGCAACAAGCAGCGCGCATCTCGGGCTATACAGCCTTCTTCTTACTAGGCGAGATGATTGAGATGGATAAGACGGATGTCATCTTCTCTAGACCTAAAGATGAGCGTACGGAAAACTATATAACAGGAAGGTTTGGATAATGCGTAAGAGGTTTATAGAAGAATTAAACAAGCTCAACACCGACCTTATAAACATGGGCAGTATGTGTGAAGAGGCGACTATCAATGTTTATCGTCAGATTGAAAAAGGTTTCTTTGATGAAGTGCTATACCAGAGAAATGATGAATTAGAAAAGCAGACGGACGCCCAAGAAAAAAAGATTGAGTCAGCCTGTCTTAAACTCATCTTTTCCCAACAGCCCGTCGCCTCAGATTTGCGTCTAATAAGCGCTATATCAAAGATGGTCAATGACTTGGAACGGATAGCTGACCAGACCTTTGATATCTTAGACCTCTTTAAAGACTTTACTAATACTACGCTTATTAAAGGCACTAAACTAAAAGAGATGTGTCAAGTTGTCGTGACGATGGTTTCAGATAGTGTGGCCTCCTTTATCAAACGTGATACCGATTTGGCTAAGGAAGTCTTAGTTAGAGACAGCGAAGTCAATGCCATCTTCTCTAGCATCAAAAACGATCTCACAGCATTAATCGCTATCGAGAATATGGAAGATGGTGAATCCATCGTTGACATCCTAATGATTGCCAAGTATTTAGAACGTATTGGTGACCACAGTACTAATATTGCCGAGTCGGTCATCTATGTGGTAAGTGGACAGTGATGATATACATATTAGAAGATGATGCCGGTATACAAAAACTGATTATGTATACCTTAAATAAAGAAGGTATGGCTAGTATTGGCTTTGAAAAGCCCAGCGATTTTTATGATGCCTTAATTAAAGAAGTACCTGACCTTATTTTACTAGATATCATGTTGCCTCAGGAGGATGGTCTTACGGTCTTGCATAAACTCAAAAATGATGTCCGTTATAAGGACATACCTATCATCATGATTACGGCAAAAGGTAGTGAGTATGATAAGGTCTTAGGACTAGATGCTGGGGCTGATGACTATGTCGCCAAACCCTTTGGCATGATGGAACTGTTAGCCCGTATTAAGGCGGTAATGCGAAGAGGCAAGAATACGGTATCTGACGTGATAAAGTTCTGCGAGCTAGAAGTAGCACCAAAACAAAGAGTTCTTAAAGTTAATGGACAAGAAGTAATCCTTACTAAAAAGGAATTTGATATTCTGCTTCTTCTTTTATCCCGACCCGGTATCTGTTTTACAAGAGAAGAAATCATCGAACAGGTCTGGGGCTATGAGTTTGAAGACTCTAGTCGTACCATCGATGTCCACATCCGTACCCTAAGGCAAAAGCTAGGTGAAGCCGCTTCCTATATAGAAACAGTGAGAGGTGTTGGCTATAAGATAGGAGATACCCGTTGACCAAAAAGATATTTCGCAACATCATACTTACCGTCATCTGTGCTGCTGTAGTCATCATCGGCTTATTCTTCAAGGTCATGTATCAAGAGTTTTTGGGTGACTTAGAGACTAATCTCACCCAAGAAATAATCCTATTAGAGCGCGGCTATGAAGAGTTTGGCATCGACTACTTTGATGGGGTCGATATTAGTCAGCGCATCACCATCATCGATGAAGATGGGACCGTTATATATGACAGTATAAGCGATGCATCATCAACAGAAGACCACAGTGATAGAGAAGAGGTCATCGAGGCTAAAGAGTATACCTGGGGCTACGCTAGACGCTACTCTAATACCTTAGGAAAACAAAGCATCTATGTCGCTAAGCTATTAGATAGTGGCGAGATACTAAGGGTATCTACTGATACCGCCAGTGCCTACACCCTATTTTTAAGGATGTCTTCGCACATCATGTGGATCTTGATTATCGTCATGATTGTAAGCTTCTTTGTGGCTAGTAGACTATCAATCAATATCGTAAAACCAATAAACGACATCGACCTCAATGACTTAGCCCTTGCCCCTTATAAGGAACTAGATCCTTTAATCACTAAACTACAAAAACAAGCCCACACTATAGACGAGCAGCTTCGTGAGCTTTCTAAACGCCAAGTCGAACTTGAACTTGTCCTATCGAATATGAACGAAGGCATCGTCATGATTAATAAGGAGGCCAAAGTCTTGACCTACAATAGAGCAACCCTAGCCCTATTCTCTATTAGTTCTTTATCAGAGGATGCTAGTATCTATGAGGTTTATCACTCACAAGACTTTATGAAGGCCATTGATAATGTCCTTTCCGCTAATAAACAAAATCTCAAGATAAATCACGAAGGGAAGATTCTAGAGGTCATCATGGGCCCAATCGTAGACCAAGATGGTGATGTCTCAGGTGCGACTATTATCGTTTTCGATGTCACCCAAAAGGAACTTCAAGAGCAGCTCCGTCATGAGTTCAGTGCCAATGTGTCTCATGAGCTTAAGACACCACTAACCACCATATCAGGTTTTGGTGAACTAATGAAAAATGGATTAGTCGACCAAAAGGATGTCACTGATATCGCTACTAATATCTACGAAGAAGCCCAGCGACTCATAAATCTAATCGATGACATCATTCATCTATCAAGTCTTGATGATGGCCCAGTCGAGCACAAGAAAGAAGATGTCGACCTCTTAGCTTTAGTCCATACGGTCTTTGCCCATAAGCGCCTCAGCGCGCAAAAGCGTGATATAAAACTTGAAGTAAGGGGTGATGACATTCACTATCGTGGCACCTACAGCATCCTAGAAGAGCTTATTAGTAACCTTGTCGATAATGCCATTAAGTATGGCAAAGAACACGGTCATGTGTTAGTCGAACTAAAAAGGGACGAGAATGAAGTAAAGATTATAGTAAAGGATGATGGCATTGGTATACCGCCTGAGTCATTAGATAGAATCTTTGAGCGCTTTTATCGCGTCGATAAATCGCGGTCAAAAGAGCTTGGCGGTACAGGTTTAGGCCTTTCCATCGTCAAACATGCCGCTCTTTACCATGGTGGTAAGGTAAGTGTTGATAGTTCTGATAAGGGTAGTACCTTTACAGTAATACTGCCTTTTAATGAAGTTTAGGTAATCGTCTAGTCAACACTTATAAACTGACCTAGATGAAAGGAGTAGATATAAGACTCGATTTTTTTGTCGTAGGCCTTGTTTAGGACATGGCGATAGATGGTAAGTTGTCTCTTATAACGTTTAATAAAGGCTGATGATTCATCTAGATGGTCGCTTTTATAGTCGACAAGGATGACTTTGTCAGGAAGGATGGAAACTAAATCCATAATGCCCTCACTTGTCGTGTCTTCTTCTCTTAGATAAAAGGGCAATTCACGATGTACTTCGCCTGTTATAATTTCCTGCCACAATGGATCTTCAGCTAGCTTTTCAATACTTCTAAGCATTGTGGCCTCGACTTCTTTATCAATGGCTAAGATGTGCTCTTTATCGATATGTTTTAGATCTATCTTCTCTAAGATGTGGTGAACTCTTGTACCGTAGTCCATTCCTTTATTGGGACTAAGTTCAAGGCGTAGGCCATGGTCACTAGGTCTAATAATCTTCTTTTCTTTGGATTTAGAATACTTGAGCTCTTGGGTGATTGCATCCTTCTTGTGTTTTATTGGGATTAGAGAACCTGTTATATCGGGATGTTCTATAAAGTCGATGAGTTCACTATCAGCCATTAAGCTTTGAATAAAAGAGGTGAAGCCCTTGCGCATCTTTAGTAAGTCACGTGGGGCTTTTTCCTTTTTGGGCTCACTTATCGTATCAATGATATAAAGACCCTTTTTGGCTCTCGTCATAGCGACATATAAAAGACGACAATACTCAGCCAAATCTTCTGCGTCTTCTTTATACTTGATGGCTTTGCGACGCAGTGTTTCTACAATTACGCGTCGCTCATCAATCGCCAAACGCAAGCCTAAACCCAAGTCACCATCAGTAATTAGGGCCGATGCCCTATCTTGGGCTCTGTTTTCACTTTGACTGTAAAGAAAGACATAATCAAACTCTAGACCCTTAGAGTTGTGTATCGTCATAACCTTAACGACATCAGCATCATCAGAGAGATCAAAGGCGGTAACTTTCTGCTCACCGGCTTCGGTAATATAAGTATATAAGTCCGTTAGTGATGATATCGCGTAGCCTTCAATACTGGAGATAAGAAGGTCGAGGTTGGCTCGCTCTTTAGAGTCAAGCTTAGTAATATAGAAGTTACCAATACCCATAAAGTAGTTAAAGAAGCCATAGATGTCATTAGCCTCAAATAGCCTTCGCATCTTCTTCACATCTTCTAAGAAGGTTGTATCTTCTAAGATAGTCTTATCCTTGGCGACTTTTACTAGGTCATCATCAGAGTAGTCATATAGACTGCTCAGGATAGCCATAAGGGCAATATCGTCTTTATCGTCTAAAAGATAGCTGATATAAGCTTGAAGGACTTCAATTGTATAAGATTTGAAGAGACCTTCTTGTTCTTTCATGTGGTAGGGTAAATCCATCGCATCAAAGACCTGTTTTAGCGGTAGCTTCTCATTATGGGTCTTGACTAAGACACAGATATCCTTATAGGCGACGCCTTGTTGATGGAGGTTTTCTATCTCTTGATACAGTAACCTAGCTTTGGTGAGTCTCTTATCACTTGGGTCTTTTATGTAGTGAAAAAGGACGCGCTTATTATCTGTCTTTTGACTTTCAAGTGGCGCTATCTGCTTATCTTCGGCGCTAAAAGAATCATTCATAAGTCTTTCAAAGAAGACATTATTGAAGTTTACAAGGAAGTCACTAGACCGGTAGTTTTCTTGGATGTGGATGACTTCAAAGTCAGCACGTTCCTTTAGACCCTGCATAATCTCTGGTTTAGCAGCACGGAAGCGATAGATGGATTGCTTGATGTCGCCAACTAAGAATAAATCATCTTTAGCAATAAGCTCAGCGATGGCATATTGGATGGTGCTAGTGTCTTGAAACTCATCAATCATGATTTCCTTGTAGCGACCTTGTAACTTCTTAGCCAGTTTCTTATCGTCAACTGTCAAGAGCTTATAGGCTAGATGCTCAAAGTCATTGAAGTCGACATAGCCATTTTCATCTTTATAGCTATCATAAGCTTCAATGAGTTCTATAGTCATGTCGATGATGAGATTGTGATAGGGGATGGCTAAATTTTCAACTTTTAGGGCAAAAGATGGGTCTACTAAAGTCTCTGCCAAATCATCAATGATACCTTTAACCTTATCACGTAAGAGTTTGTATTCATCATTTTCTGACTTTCTAGGTATGGTAGTAATCTCGGTTTCTAGTTTTGAAAGAAGATAGGGATAGTCATCTTCATTTAGCAAATCCTCATAGGCCTTTGCCTTTAGCGCAAATGAATCATAGTCATCTTCACCCTGTAGCCTTATTAAGTTTGCGATGTCTTTGTAGGTAGAAGCTAGCTCTTTTATATAGTCACGTATTTCTTTTAAGTAGTAGTTCATCACTTCCTTAGGGAAGTCATTGAATGTAGTATAATGATTCTCTTCTTTTAAGGACTCTAGCCACATTAAGGGCTCTGGTTTATCCATGGCTGTAGCGTAGGTATCAAAGATGGCCTTTTTGATAGTATCAAAGGCAAATAACTCCTTACTGATGACATCACTAAAGGACTTGAAGGTGGCATCTTCCGCAGACAATCGTCTATCGATAATCTCTTGTAGTAATCTATCTTTTACGACCTTGATTGATCCCTCATCGATGATATGTTCTAGTCTATTAGGACTTATATCCAAAAGATGATAATTCTCCTTAATGAGCTTAAGACAAAAGGCGTGGATGGTAGTAATGGCACTGTCTTCTAGATTGGCTAGCTCATTATCCAGCCTATCGATGATAACGGGGTCATCTGCGTCTTTTTTAGCCTTAGATAGCGATATACGCAGGCGCTTTTTCATGGTAGCTGCTGCTGCTTCTGTAAAAGTCATGGCGACAATCTCCTTTAAAGATAGGCCATCTTCTAGTATGCGTTTAGTTAGTCGCGCTACTAAAACGGTCGTTTTACCAGCTCCGGCTGAGGCAAAGACAAGGGCATTAGACCCTTTGGTATATATAGCTTTTCTCTGTGAATCACTGAACGGCATCTAAAAATTTCCTCATCTCTATTTCTGAGCTTATCTTGCGGTTTTTAGCTTTGATACCATCAAAGTGGCAGATGGTCTTAAAGCGACAGTACTTACATGCCTCTTCATCAGGACTAAGGTCGATAGTTCCTGCTTTCAGCGCATCATATATCTGCTTATAAAGGTCATCCATGATGGCGACAAGGTCATCGTAGTTATATGCGGCAGTTTTAATTGTACGCGCTCTACCAAGACTGATGTGTCCGCCATAGTCAAGGCCCTCATCTGGCAAAAAGACCATACCCTTAAGACGATGCTTATTAATAAATTCATTTTGTACAAACGCTTCTTCATATGGTGTATATTTCAGCCCTTCCCTAAAGCCAAAAGAATAAGGCTTGTAGTTTATTGGCTTACGGTCAGCGTTGAGATAGAAGAGGCCAGCTAAGTTTTTTCCACTAATACGGCTATACATGATGCCATAGGTAGGTAGTTGTAATGTCTTACCCGTCTTTATCTTATCGTCACTTAAGCTGTGGTCAGAAGTCTTATAGTCAATGATGCGGAAGTTATCGCCACTTCCATCAATACGGTCAATAAAACCACGAATATAAATCTTGCAGTCTTTATCATTGTAGTAATAGGCATCAATCTCGGCCTCGGTAGCTATGGGACTGTAGTCAGTACTGGCTTCCGCCTCTTTTAAAAAGCGCAGTTCAAGTTTAATCGACTTAGCTATCTTCTCGATAACGGCATCAATCAAAACTTTTTTCTTTGGAAATATATAGTAGAGTCTGTCCCTATAAGTGTCTAAGACTTCATTGATGGCAGTATCAGCGTTATTAGGATAGTCCTTACCCCCAGCTTTGATTAGCTCTTCAAAAACCTTATGGTGGATATCGCCGACTAGTACAGCGTCAATATCAACTTTATGGGCCTCTCTTAGACCTAGACCATAGGTTAAGAAATAACTATAAGGGCAGCCAAGATATGTTTCAAATGATGAGACAGAACCCCTTAAAACATCGTTCTCTTTAAAGAAGATGGAAGAGTCGCTTATTTTACGTTCATACACTGATTTACGCTTAGGACTTTGATCATAGAAGGACATGGCTAAAGGAAGGTTATCACGATCGATATCGTATTCAACACCCTTACCATCAAGGGTTGATTGACAGAAGACAAAGGTCGTGATTTTAGCACAAGAGGTGATATGCTCAAAGTGTTTAACAGCCTTTTGGTAGCGACTTTTTAAGCTGGGGTAGTTTGTATTTTCTAAACCATCTTCATCAAGTAGGCCTTTTTTAGCTGATAAGCCAGGGTAGTTATTGATATTGGGGTCAAGGATATAGACATAGGGAGCTCTTGTCTCTTGATTATAAGCGAGGACTTTTAGCTCACCTCTACAAGCGACTTTGAGATTTTTTAGTTCTGATATTAAAAAGGTCTTGCCTTCTTCTAAGTGCTCACGATGTCTTTCGATGCATGACTTTATCAGATGAGACTCATCGTCATCAGTGACAACCATCTTAAAAGCTAGTTCGAGTAAAGATGCCATGTCCTTACAAGCTTTGATATCTTTTAGTAGTTCAGCATAAACCGTATGGGCTCTAGCGGCCCGTCTTTCTAAGTAGTAGTAATACTTATCATCTTCGCTAAAACGCTCAAAAGGCTTATCTAAGTCTATGGCATTATTTTCAAGATACTCTAAAAGAGCAGCGGTATCTTTTATCGGTAGCAAGCGCAAAGAAACAAGTTTGCGGTAGTTTTCAAGATTTGGTTTTTCATAATAATCGATGATGGCTAAGATTTTAGAAGCCTTAGAACTTTTAAAGGATGGGGCTAAGTCTAGGCTTATGTCGTAGCGGGCCATCGTCGTAAATAGTAGAGCACTGGCCGCATTATCGGCGTAGATTGCACAGTCCTTTAAGTCATAGCCCTTAGTGATGATATCTCTCGCTATCGCATCAGCCCCACACCTGAGGTTGAGGACATCGAAGCGCTGTTTAGTGTTTTGATGTGTTGGTAGCACATGATACTTAGCTCCTCTTTTTATCAGTTCAGCAATGAAGTCATCCATCATGGGCGAAAGGTCCGTTCTTACCACATATAAGTCTTCATCCATCGCGTCATAGTTGATGGGACTGAAGGCTGGTGTAGCCTTTAGTATAATCTTATACTCTTCATCGATATTGAGATTATCTATATCGATATCGTAAAAGTCACAAAGTTCTCTATCCTTGATGACTCCTTTTATAAAGCTTACATCCTCGATACTGGTAGCTAAGTGTCTTAACGCTAGCTTTTTATATATCTCATACATTTCATAAATGTCATGATTATTTTCTACTTTTCTAAGCTCTCTTAGATAACTTTGTGGTCTTATTATCCTGCAGCCAATAAGAACCTCTTTATCCATTAAATCGGCTAGCAAATCTTCTTTTAGATAGTCAGGGCATAGATATGTGCGCATGTCTATATTATAAACAAGGCGAGCATAAGAGATAAACAATTACCAAGGCTGTTATTCTTTCTGTTAAGAATAATGGATACCTGTGGTATTATGTTGGTGAGCTAACTCGTGAAGGAGACAGGCTGGGTTCCCGAATGGGAGTAGGACTAAGTGCCAAGAATTCCTTTGCCCCTGGGGTTAGTTTTTTAATTGTCTAGACTCGAGAACCTCTTACCATCTTATAAAGATGACTTATCTCTGAGTGATCGCCGGAGAGATTATAAAACATTTCACAAAGACTGTGCTAAAATGTCTTAGGAGATAAGGAGGAAAACAAATGAGACCAGTAGTATTAGTCGTTATGGACGGTATTGGCTTCTCTGATAACGAAGACGGTAATGCCGTTAAAAGTGCCTATACACCGACCCTTGACTATCTGTGGAGCGAATATCCCCACACACTAATCAAAGCAAGCGGTACAGCAGTTGGTCTACCAAGCGATGGTGACATGGGCAACAGTGAAGTAGGTCATAACGCCATCGGTTGTGGTCAGATATACTCACAAGGTGCCAAACTCGTCAATGAGTCTATCGCCAGTGGCAGCATCTTCCAGTCTAGTACTTGGAAGGACTTGATAGAGAAGGCCCAAGGTCATACTCTACACTTTATCGGTCTTTTATCAGATGGTAATGTCCACTCACACATCAATCATCTCAAGGCCATGATAAGTCAAGCTAAAAAAGAAGGTATCCCTAAGGTCAGAGTTCATGCCCTCTTAGATGGACGTGATGTACCCGAGACTTCTTCACCACAATACGTAAAAGAAATTGAAGACCACATGGCTTCACTCAATGATGGGTCTTTTGATGCCCGTATTGCCTCCGGCGGAGGTCGTATGTATATCACTATGGATCGCTATGAGTCCAACTGGGACATGGTTAAACGTGGTTGGGATGCTCATGTCTTAGGTATCGGCAGACACTTTAAGAGCGCTTTAGAGGCTATAGAGACTTATAGAGCAGAGCTTGGTGCTAGTGACCAAGACTTACACGAGTTTGTCATCGTTGATGATAACGATAAGCCAATAGGAACTATTGAAGACCATGATTCTGTCATCTACTTTAACTTCCGTGGCGACAGAGCTATTGAGATATCTAAGGCCTTCGACGAAGATGACTTTGATAAGTTCGATAGGGTTAGAAGACCTGATGTCTACTATGCTGGTATGCTGGAGTATGATGGCGACTTACACATTCCAAGCCATTATCTAGTTAACCCGCCATCAATAAAAGATACGATGAGTGAGCATCTTGTCAAAGCTGGCATCAAGACCTATGCAATATCTGAGACCCAGAAGTATGGTCACGTCACTTATTTCTGGAATGGCAATAGGTCGGAAAAGTTCTCTGATGACTTGGAGACTTGGGTGGAAGTCAAGTCTGACATCATCCCCTTTGAACAAAGACCATGGATGAAGTCGGCTGAGATAACAGACTTACTAGTAGAAGCCATCCTAGAAAACAAGAACCTCTTTTACCGCATTAACTATCCCAATGGTGATATGGTTGGCCATACTGGCAGTTTCGCTGCTACGCGTATCGGTGTCGAGTCGGTTGATATGTGCTTAAAGCGTCTTATGGAAGCTTGTGATAAGGTTGGAGCTATTATGATAGTAACAGCTGACCACGGCAATGCCGATGAGATGTATGAAAAGCGCAAGAGTCCTGATGCACCAATTAAGCCCAAGACATCCCATACCTTGAATCTCGTTCCATTTATCGTCTATGGTGATAAGGACATCAAGCTAAAGGAAGGTGACTTCGGCTTAAGTAATATAGCTGCTACGGTATTTGAACTACTCGACCTAGATGCTCCTAGCGTCTGGAATGAGAGTATGTTAGAAGGATAAGAAGAAATAAAACTTAGAGGGTGCGATCTGGCACCTTTTCTAGTACATTCATACCGTTAGGAAATACAACAAATCATTGGGGTTATAGGGACTTTCTTGTTTTCACACAGAGCTTATTGTCTCCCATAAATAAGGGGGGTTCAATCCTGAAGTAAGCGAACCATTTGGCAGGAGAGCAGAATCTGATGGGCAGTGCTGAGGCTGTCTAAATCTAGCCCGAATAGCTCCCGGATACGTGCAATACGGTAGTTGACTGTATTGCGGTGGACGTGCAGATAGGCAGCGGTGGATTTGACACTGCGGTTGGCTTTGAGATAGGCCAGCAGGGTAGTGATATAGTCGGTGTGCTGGGCTGTGTCATACTGATAAATCTCGTAAACCTGATGGCTACAATAGCGAATTAGTTCACTACGGGGAATCTGCTGGAGGATATCATAGATCTTGACCTCATCATAAAAGGTGTAGGCGAGGGATTGATCGATGAGGTAGCGGTGGTAGCGGGTGGCGCTGAGTGCCTGATCCCGGTAAGTGGAAAAGTAATAGAGATCCCCGGTGGCATCACTGATGCCGCAGAGGAGTTTTTGCGAGTGGAGATAATCGTCTAGCTGGCGAAGCATGGTTGATGCCCGTTCAGGCAGGAAGAGCTGGTCATAGGCTAGGATTATCAGCACCTGATCATTTACCACCATGGTGCTGCCTGGGAGCAGTTCTAGCAGATTCCGCTTGAAGGTATCTTCGTCGGCGTTATAAGAGAGGAAGTCCCCCAGTTCGATACAAAGCACCCGATACTGGACTGAAGGGTCAAACCCACTCAGGTGCATCTGGTCGATGAAATGTCCTCGGTTGACAAAATTGCCGTGGAGCAGTTCTAGTAAGAAGTCCTCGTCTTTAGCCTTGCGCGAGAAATCCTGCCTCTTGAGCTGGACATAGACCTCTTTAGCGATGAGCTGGGCTACAAAATGGTATTCCTCCTCATCGACCGCATCAAACTGTTCATTCAGCTCGGTGACATTGAGATATCCCAGTAACTGGGAATGGATGGTAAGTTTGTAGAATCGTCGCCGTCGGTTATTGATGACTACAGTGATACGCTCATACTTGGTGCCATTGTCCTTGTGTTTGTCCCAGCCGGCTAGGGTTGCGACAAATTCGAGGGTGATGTATCCGCGCTCCACGGCATGTAGCCAGGTTTCGTCCGGTGGGGTAAGGGAAGCAGAATGGGCAATGATATTGCTGGTGGTGGAGATAACTACTAGTGGACTCCCTAGATAGCGGGCAGCTCGGTCGGTGATTTTATCCAGCTCTTCCTCATCTAGAGTAGCTTGGATTAGTTCCCATTTGAGCTGTTCGTTCATAATAGCGTCTCCTTGTGCTGATAGCCTAAAAACAGCTTCGCTTTTTAGGCTATAATACCATATTTTTTTATGGTCGCAATGCTATAAGATTAGGCAGTGGATGGATTGTTAAATTTTTATCAATCTGTTTCCACCCTATGCCGGCAGGGTGGTGCTTAAAAAATGCTCCTTTCTAAAAAGGGCAGACAAAGGAGGTATTTATGTTTGATTTTAACGGAAAAACAGTTCTAGTTACAGGAGGTGCTCAGGGCATTGGTAAGGAAGTAGTCCGTGGCGTCGTAAATGGCGGCGGTCATGCTGTAATCTTAGATCTTGATGAAGAAAAGGCCCATGCCACAGCCGAAGAGCTGGGTAGTTGCTCGGTTTATAAGATTGACCTAGGCGACAATGACAACATTCGTTCTGTAATGGCTAAGGTTCTTGGCGATTTTGAGCGGGTGGATGTACTGGTAAACTGCGGTGGTGTCGTATCCACTGTTCCCTTCCAGGAAATAACCGACGCGGAGTGGGATCGCACGCTTCGTATCAACCTCACCGGTACTTTTACCACATGTTCAGCTATCTATCCCTACTTCATTGAAAAAAAAGGCGGACGGATTGTCAATGTATCATCGGTAGCCGGTAAGATTGGCGGCGGTTTACTGGGCACTGCAGCCTATGCCACTTCAAAGGCCGGCGTCAACGGTTTAACCAAGGCTATCGCCAAGGAAGGTGGCAAGTATGGTATTTCTTGTAATGCCGTATGCCCATCCTTTACTGTAACCGCCATGACGAAATCCCTATCCGAGGATGCAGAAAAGAGTGCCAAGGTTATCAGTATGATTCCTCTAGGCCGTGCCGCTAATCCTAGCGAGCCTGCACAGATGATTCTATTCTTCGCTTCAGATGCCGCTAGCTTCGTTAATGGGGAGATTGGCGACTGCGACGGTGGCATCGTCCTGGATTAACGAATAAAGGAGAGTTTAACGGTTATGAGTAAACTAAAAATGAAGCGTTTCCCCGGTGACACTATTGTAATCCCCATGCTCATCGGTGTGGTACTCAATTCCTTTGTACCACAGGTGTTACAGATTGGTGGTTTTTTCACCGGTATTGTTGATGGCACCAGTGCACTAGTCGGTGTATTCTTACTCTTCATGGGTGCGACCATTGACATAAAAAGTACCCCAAAAGCTATCAAGATTGGTGCGGTAATCATCGTTACTAAGGTTGCTTTGTCAGTAATCTTAGGACTAGGCGTAGCCTTCCTCTTTAACGACAGCTTCCTAGGGCTTTCATCGCTAGCAATCATCAGTGCAATATCAGTCGCCAACAACGCCCTCTATTCGGGCATTGTGTCCCAGTATGACGATGACGCTGTCAAGGGTGCAGTCGCGATTACTTCGCTGAGCGTTGGCCCAACTGTTACTATGATTGCTCTAAGTTCCGCTGGCTTAGCTAGCATATCGATCTGGTCAATCGTAGGTTCAATCTTACCTCTTATTCTTGGTATTATCCTAGGTAATGTATCTCCATGGTTCAAACAGACTCTTTCAGCTGGTGTAACCCCGTCTATTATCGTAGTCGGATTTGCACTGGGTTGTGGGATGTCTATTCAGCAGTTGTTCCAAGGTGGCCTGTCTGGCATCCTGCTAGGCCTTATCACTGTCTTTGTAGTGGGAGGAATAACCATCCTTATGGACAAGATTACCGGAGGCAACGGTGTTGCTGGTGCAGCAATTTCTAGTACTGCTGCCAGCGGTGTATCCAATCCTGGCGCTTTAGCTGCTGTGGATTCATCCTATGCCGACATTGCTCCTATTGCCACTGCTCAAGTAGCGGCTTCTGTAATTGTCACCTCCTTCTTGACCCCCATGCTGGCCAACTTTGTGGCAAAGCGTTCGGCTAAGAAGCAACAATCCCAGTAGAAGTGGCTCAGGCATCTTCTTTCTAAGCCATCGTGCTAACAACACAAGCCCGCCTTCCAAAAGGGGCGGGTTTTTGCCCAGGTTTACACACAATTTACGCCGTGACACAACATGGGAAAATGTTTGATAAGATAATAAGCTCTTAGGTTTTATTTTGTAAGTAACGATAAAAATCAAACTGCAAGAAAAATAGTGCCATTAGATGTTTCAACATCATAGGCACCACTAATTAAAGTTTGACTTTTGCTATTTCGGTTTTCTAACGAGATTAAATCTAGCTAAGTAGCCTTTTAACTTAGTCAAGTCGTTGTCCTTTACAAAACCACTCTTCTTGATGATGACGTAGTTGCTGTAGGCAAAGGTGATGAGTAGTTGTTTCTTGGTTTCGACTACTTTATAGATGTCTTTGTATTCAATCTTGTATGAGCCATCTAGTGTTTCGTTTTCAACCCTTAAGTAGAGGTCATAAAAATATATCGTGAACTTTTGGACGTTACCCTGTTTAGCTATCCGCAATTTAATATACCAGATGACGGCTCTAAGGAAAGGCCACACAAAGCCAATCCACGCTGTTATGATTAGTAAGGCTAGGCCCATAATAAGGGCTGACAAGCTGGTAAATAGAGAATCTAAGTTAACTACTATATACCAGGCAAAAAACGCAAACATAATGGCATAGAATGCCGTAAGTAGTCGGTGAACCAAGAAGTTACCCTTCAGGATGTCGATAAAACCTATCTCTTCATTGTTAATAATCTTCGCTTTCATGGGTCTATTATACATTTGATATCGGCTTTTTTTCAAAAACCAGTATAATAGGGCTAGACATATGGAAAAACTTGTAAAATCTAAGACAGTATATGAAGGTCGTGTTGTCTCCCTTAAGGTCGATGATGTCGAGCTATTTGATAAAAAACTGGCTAAACGGGAAGTCGTCGTGCACCATGGAGGGGCCTGCATCGCTGTCAAGTCGCCGCGAGACACCTACTACCTCGTAAGACAGTACCGCTACGCTCAAGGTGAGGAAATGCTTGAATTTTGCGCCGGTAAGCTTGAAGAGGGCGAAGACCATAGAGAAACCGTCATCAGAGAGGCGAGGGAAGAGCTGGGGGTCGAAGTAAAAGACCTCAAGTACCATGGCTATATGGTACCTACCTGTGGCTATTCTAGTGAAAAGATATATCTGTATAGCGCCACAGCTACCGCATACTTAGGCCAAGACCTCGATGAGGATGAATACCTATCGACCATTGAAGCTAGTCTTGATGAGATACAGGCTATGATAGCTGATGGTCGTATCACCGATGGCAAGACCATCTGTCTTGTCTATCACTTATTAAATGGAGGAACAGATGCATAAAATTTCAAAACAAGACCTCATGACTTATATAGAAGAGGGTAAAGAAACTCCTGTCATCATCACTGATGATGGCTGGGATTTATATGCCTTAATCAATATGGATGATTATGAGACGCTTATGGAGGCTAAGGAGCTAATGGCTGATGACGCAGAAGCTGCCTTTTATAACTCTAAAGAATATCGGGATGCTTGCGAGAAGTTTATAACTATCTTCAATAAGTTATTTGGCCCGGATACGGAGAAGATGAATTAATGGCTAAAGGCCTGTTTATAACGGTCGAAGGGCCAGATGGGTCTGGTAAGTCGACAGTTGTACCCAAAGTCGCTGAGCGTTTAATCGCTGATGGCTATAAGATAACGACAACTAGAGAGCCCGGTGGAGTAAAGATTGCCGAAGAGATTAGAAGGGTCATATTAGACCCAGCTAATACGGCGATGGATGCCAAGACCGAAGCTCTTTTATATGCCGCTGCTCGCCGCCAACACCTAATCGAAAAGATACTACCAGCCTTAGATGCTGGTACAACAGTTCTTTGCGAGCGTTTTGTCGATTCATCTTTAGCTTATCAGGGCTTTGGTAGGGGCATTGGTTATGAGGCTGTATTGGATTTAAATAGCTTTGCCGTAGATGGTCACTTTCCTGATTTAACCATTTACTTCGATATTGATGAAAAGACAGGACTTAAACGTATAGCTAAAGGCCGTCATAACACCGATAGATTAGACCAAGAGTCTTTAGCCTTTCATACCGAAGTTCATAAGGGTTATCACTATATAAACGAGATTTTTAAAGAGCGCATCATAAAGGTTGACGCCACTAAGGATATAGAGACAGTAGTAGATACGACCTATAAAATCATCAAGGAGCACCTGTGCTAAAACAAGACCTCGAAAAGTATCAGCCTAAGGTCTATCGTCTCTTGCGCAGTGCCTTAAAAAATGGTCGTCTGGCCCACTTTTATCTATTAGCTGGCCCTAAAGACCCTCTCAAGTTAAAGACGGCCTATCTCTTAGCTCAGTCTATAATTGAAGGGAATAATGAATTTGCCTGTGAAGAATGTGATACTTGTAGGCGCATCGCTGAAAACAATTACTTTGACTTTTATTTTATTGATGGTCGTACCAAGAAGATACTAGTTGAAGATATAAGTAAGCTATATGAGCGCTTTTCTAGCACAGCCTTAGAAAAAGCTGGTAAGCGCGTCTATATCATCGCTGATATTGATAACGTTTCATCAGAAAAGGTCTGGACGATGTTGCTTAAGTATATAGAGGAGCCAAATGATGACATCTATGCCATTATGACGACCGATAATATCGATGGCATCTTACCTACCATTATATCCCGAGCCCAGACTATAGAATTCAGCGCTCCTTTACAAGAGCACATAAGTGATATTTACAAAGAGCAGGGTCTTGATAGTAATGATGCCTATATTCTCAGTCGTATCCGTAGTGATATAGGTACCGTAGATGATAGTTATAATCGAGCTTTAGTGGTCTTTGATAAAACAGTAGACTGTCTAAAAGACATCGACTATCTTCCCATCATGTATCAAAGGGAGGTCTATGAGCCCCTTAAAGGTGACGCGATGGCTCTTGATGCCTTTATCAAAGACTACCTCAGACTGTTTGCCCTATACTTATCCGATAGTTTTGATGCTAGGGGGCCACTTAATATACCAGAGGTCTTTACATCTATCGATACAGCTGGATTACTGGAGCTAGTCTTAGATATTTTGTCTAAAAGCGATTATAATTACGATAAGAGACTCTTGATGGATCAGTTAGCATATCGCATCAAGAAACATATCGAAGGAGTCCAAGATGGAAGATAAACTTATCCAACATTGTATCAGTGTCCGCTATGAAGCTACCGGCAAGACAGTCGTATTGGCCACTGATGACTTGAGTATAAAAAGAGACGACTTAGTCGTTTGTGAGGCCGAATTTGGCGGCAACTTCGCTAGAGCTGTTAGCGATGTATCGACATATGATGGTGATAAAGAGCTCATGCCTATCATTCGCAAGGCCAGTCCTTTTGATATCGAAAACTACAATCGAAACAAGATAGATGCCAAAGAAGCCTTGGCTTTTTGTCAAAAAGAAGCGGATATGCTAGGCCTAGAAATGCGTCTAGCTATGGCTGAGTATACCCTAGATAGGTCAAAACTTACCTTTATATATACCGCTGATGAGCGAGTCGATTTTAGAGAGTTATTAAAGATACTAGCCTCTAACTTCCACTGTCGTATTGAACTTAGACAGGTCGGAGCTCGCGATAAGGCTAAGCTTATTAAAGGCGTTGGCCCATGTGGTAGAGAACTGTGTTGTGGACGCTTTATGAGTGACTTCGACATGGTTTCTATAAACATGGCGAAAAACCAATTACTAGCCCTCAACATTCAAAAACTAAGTGGCCACTGTGGTAAGCTCATGTGCTGTCTCAAATTTGAAGATGAGGCCTATAAAGAGCTAAGACAGGGTCTACCTAAACTCAATGCTCAAGTGGAGTATGAAGGAGAAAACTTTAGGCTCACTTCCATGAACGTTATTGCCCGAACATGTAAGCTAGAAAATAAAGAAAACGCCATTTTCATCTCACTTGATGACTTATTAGCTAAGGGGCAAATAAAAAAGCCCCAGAGTAAACGACCTGATAAGGATGAGACGACAGAAGAGTTATCAGAATGATAAGGCAACACTCTACCTCGTTGCCACGCCCATTGGTAATCTCAACGAGTTTTCCAAAAGGGCCATCTATATCCTTAAGGAAGTGTCTTATATCGCTTGTGAAGATACTAGGGTAACGAAGACTCTATTAGACCACTATGAGATTAAAGCTCGTCTTTTGGCCTACCATAACTTCAATGAGAAAGCTAGTAGTGAGGGATTAATAAAGCTACTAGATGAGGGTTATGATGTAGCTTTAGTCAGTGATGCGGGATATCCGCTTATATCAGATCCCGGTTTTTCTATTGTCACTAAGGCGATAGAGAAAGGCATAAATGTCTTAACGGTATCAGGACCCAGTGCTGGTATTAATGCCTTAGTAGCTTCAGGTTTACCATCCGAGCACTATCTCTTTTATGGCTTTTTAAAGGAAAAGGGCACACAGGCAATAAGTGAACTTCGCAGTCTTTCTACTTTTCCCTATACCATCATCTTTTATGAGGCCCCACACCGTTTACGGACTACTCTAAGGTCAATGTATGAGGTCTTCGGCGATAGAAAGGCCTGTATAGCCCGTGAGCTAACCAAGATACACGAGGAGTATATAAGAGGAACACTAGGTGAATTTTTAGAGCTAGAAGACCTAAAAGGGGAGATGGTTATAATCGTCACTGGCTATATCAAAGAAGAGCTGACCATTGATTATAGTGAAGTAACAGTCATGGTAGAGACCCTAATCGAAGATGGTATGAGCTCTAAAGATGCCATAAGAAAGGTCTCTAG
>CAZXIB010000002.1:0-34469 GCA_964639815.1 uncultured Thomasclavelia sp.
AGCTATCGTTAAGTGATAAACCTTTAGATAGGTCGATGATACCTTTGGTGTCGTTATGGCTAAGGCCAAGGGCATATAAAATTTCATCCACAAAGGCGCGGTTTTTAGGAATGACTCGGCGTTTTAGCCAACTTATTACGCCTTCACTAGTACGTTCCATGTCTAAAGGTAATAAATGAGCATTTTCTTCATTTATGCATAAAATCTCCACTACAAGGCCAGACAAACCCTGCTTTACCATAGAAAAGCGCATGAGTTCGGTATCGTAGATGCGCAGACTGTATATGTTACTCATGGGTTCCTTATTGTTTAGTGTAAGTTCAACATCCATATCTAGCGCTGTAGCGACTTTTAAAATCATATCAAGGGTTGGATTTTGTGCTCCACTTTCTAAACGATTAATACCAGAGCGCTTTACTCCTAGACGTCTTGCAAGATCGGCTTGTGAGATGCCTTTTTCTAAACGCGCCTCCACGAGTTGCGCTATTATCTTCTGTCGTTTGCGTGTATTATCCATGACGATTACTCCTGTGATGATGTTAACATATATGTTAACAGTATTCAACCGGAGTGTTTACTGTCTTTTAAGCCATCCGTACTCTAAAATATTCATCCCTTTTAACTGATAGCGGTTTCTTAAAAAATAAATTAAATCCTTAACAATCTCCTCTTGTTTAGTGGTACAATGTTACCGGATTAAGGAGGAAATATTTGTATGGCTAAGAAGATCGTAACTGATTTAAATGTCACGGGAAAGAAGGTCATCGTCAGAGTTGATTTCAACGTACCTCATAAAGGCGATGTCATCACCGATGACAATCGTATCCAAGCTGCCTTACCGACTATCAATTACTTAGTCGAAAATGGCGCAAAGGTCATCTTACTATCACACTTAGGTAAGGTTGACCACAAAGATCCAGAAAAGTGTGAAGCCGATAAGAAGAAGAATGATATGGCGCCGGTTGCTAAGCGTTTAGCTGAACTAGTACCTAATCACAAAGTTGTCTTTGTGAATGCTACACGTGGTGAAGAACTAGAGAAGGCTGTAGCTGACTTAGCTGATGGCGACATTTTACTAATGCAGAATACCCGTTATGAAAAGGGTGAGTCTAAAAATGACCCAGAGCTTGGTGCTTATTGGGCATCACTTGGTGACCTATATGTCTCTGATGCCTTTGGTTCTGTTCACCGTGCTCACGCCTCAACAGTTGGCATTCCAACACACTTGCCGAGCGCTGTTGGCTTCTTAATCGAAAAAGAGCTCAAGTACTTAGGTCAAGCCTTAGATGACCCAAAGAGACCCTTTGTCGCTGTTTTGGGTGGTGCTAAGGTCTCTGATAAGATTGCCGTTATTGAAAACTTGCTGAAGATTGCCGATAAAGTTATCGTCGGTGGTGGTATGGCCTATACCTTCTATAAAGCAAAGGGTTGGAATGTTGGAACATCCCTACTAGAAGAAGACAAGGTTGATGTCGCTAAAGACTTTATGGCCAAGGGTGGCGATAAGCTAGTCTTACCGGTTGATACTGTTGTCGCTAATGACTTTGATGAGCCAACAGATGTTAAGACAGTTGAATCAAATGAGATACCTGATGGCTATATGGGTCTAGACATCGGCCCTAAGACAGTTGAACTCTTCGCTAAAGAATTAGCTGGTGCTAAGACGGTCTTCTGGAATGGGCCTATGGGTGTCTTTGAGAAAGAGCAGTTTGCTAAGGGTACTATCGGTATCTGTAAGGCTATTGCTGAACTAGATGGTTGTATGTCCGTCATCGGTGGTGGTGATAGTGCTAGTGCTGCTAAGAATCTTGGCTATGCTTCTAACTTCACTCACATCTCAACTGGTGGTGGTGCTTCCTTAGAATACATGGAAGGTAAGGAATTACCAGGTATCGCCATCATCGAGGAGAAATAATGAGAAAGCCTATTATTGTCGGCAACTGGAAGATGAACAAGACCTGTAAAGAAACAGTCGAATTCATCAAAGCTGTTGAAGGTAAACTGAATGATAGCTGTACCTATGGTGTCGCTGCTCCTTTTACAGCTTTAAAGGATGCCACGGCTACCGCTAAAAATCTCATTATAGCAGCCGAAAACTGTCATTATGAAGAAAGCGGTGCTTATACGGGAGAAGTATCTATCCCAATGTTGAGGGAGCTTGGTGTTACCCATTGCATCATTGGTCACTCAGAGCGTAGACAGATGTTTGCCGAGACTGATGAGACCGTCAATAAGAAGGTAAGAAAGCTATTTGAAAGTGGTATTACACCAATCATGTGTATTGGTGAGACCGAAGCTCAGTTTGACGCTAAAGAAACAGAAGCTGTCATCCGTCGTCAATTAGATGAGGGGTTAAAAGATTTGAGAGCTGATTGTGTTGCCGGTATGGTCATTGCCTATGAGCCTATCTGGGCTATCGGTACTGGCAAGTCAGCCACTAAAGAAATAGCACAAGAGTGCTGTCACATCGTAAGAGATGAAGTAGCTAAGCTATATGGTAAAGAAGTGGCTGATAAGGTGCGCATCCAATACGGTGGTAGTGTCAAACCTGAAAATATCAAAGAATACATGGCTATGGAAGATATCGACGGTGCCCTCATCGGTGGTGCATCACTAAAGGTCGACTCTTTCTTAGCGATCGTAGACGCAACTAGATGACGATATCAGGAGGAAATATAGAATGCCAGGAATCATCGATGTATATGCCCGTGAAGTCCTAGACTCCCGTGGCAACCCTACTGTAGAGGTCGAAGTAACTACAGAATCAGGCGCTTTTGGTAGAGCCCTAGTACCATCAGGCGCTTCAACAGGTGAAAGAGAAGCCCTAGAACTACGTGATGGCGATAAAGAGCGCTACTTAGGTAAAGGCGTCTTAAAGGCTGTTGAGAATGTCAATACTGTTATCGCTCCAGCTGTTATTGGTATGGATGTCACTGAACAAAATCTCATTGATAAGACGATGATTGATTTAGATGGCACACCAACTAAGTCAAAACTCGGTGCCAACGCTATCCTAGGTGTCTCTATGGCTTGTGCTAGAGCTGCTGCTGACTTCTATGGCATGCCACTTTATAAGTACTTTGGTGGTGCCAATGCCAAGGTCTTACCAATTCCTATGATGAATGTCTTAAACGGTGGATCACATGCTGACTCAACTGTTGACTTCCAGGAATACATGATCTTCCCAGTTGGTGCTCACAATATCAAGGAAGCACTACGCATGGGTGCTGAGACCTTCCACAACCTAAGAAAGGTCTTAAAGAATAGAGGCTACAACACTAACGTTGGTGATGAGGGTGGTTTTGCCCCTTCATGCCGTGAAGGTAATGAAGAGCCACTAGAGCTCATCGTTGAAGCCATCAAGGCTGCTGGTTATAAACCAGGCGAAGATATCTGTATTGCCCTTGATGTTGCCGCTAGTGAATTCCATAATCACGACACTGGTATGTACGAGTTGTCTAAGTCAGGACAGGGCAACAAGACCACCGATGAGATGATTGACATGTATGCTGAGTGGGTTGAAAAATATCCTATCATCTCTATCGAAGATGGTCTTGGTGAAAGAGACTGGGATGGTTGGAAGAAGTTAACTGATCGTCTTGGTGACCACATTCAGCTTGTTGGCGATGACCTCTTTGTCACAAATCCTGCTATCTTAAAAGAAGGTATTGAAAAGGGTATCGCTAACTCCATCCTTATCAAGGTCAACCAGATTGGTACACTAACGGAGACTTTTGATGCGATTGAGAGGGCTCGTAAGGCTGGTTATACCTGTGTTGTATCACATCGCTCTGGTGAAACTGAGGATACAACGATTGCTGACTTGGTTGTCGGTGTAAATGCTGGTCAAATTAAGACAGGTTCAATGTCTAGAACTGACCGTATCGCTAAGTACAACCAATTAATGCGTATTGAAGACGAGTTAGGGCCGGTTGCTGAGTACTTGGGCAAAGAAGCTTTCTATAACGTCACACTAAAATAAGACTTATTAAAAAGTTAAAGATGACTGGGCTATGTTAAGGCATAGCTCAGTTTTTACGTTTTATAACTTCGCCCCTTCGCATCAGAAGATTATATCGTCTTAGTTTTCTGGATTATTTAAAAGTGATAGAATACTTAAGAAAGTGGAGGTGAGATTATGCCAGCTTTTTATGCTCATTATCACTTTGGTGAAGTGGTTCTTAAAGAACTTAGGACCAATGTCAAGCAGATAGTCCTTGCCCATAGGGAGCTATTCGATATAGGCGTACAAGGGCCTGATATATTCTTTTATTATCATCCCCTAAAAAAGAATGAAGTCAATAGTTTTGGTCATACCATGCATCACAGTAATGCTTCGGACTTTTTTAAGAAGACTAGACGCTATATGGCCGCCTACAACGACCACAAGGATGCCATGCTTTCGTATCTTTTAGGCTTTTTAGCACACTTCGTTCAAGACAGTATCTATCATCCATACATTGCCAAGAAGGTGCAGGTATCAGATGTATCGCACTTTGCCATAGAATCAGAATATGACCGCCATCTCATGGCTGTTGATAAGAGACCTGAGGGTGCGGTCGATGAGATAATGCCGACAAACTTTAACGCCACTATCATTCAGCGTTTCTTCCCTGAACTTTCCACCAAGACAGTCCTTACTTCTATCAAGGGGATTAAGCGTTATAACAGCATTCTCTTGGCACGCAATCCTATAAAGGTAGCTAGTCTATCTAAGGCTATGGATATAGTAGGTGCCAGCGACTTTAAAGACCATCTAATCACGTCCAAAAAGAATAAAAAATGTCTTGACAGCGATCTCAGGATGGATAAATTAGAAAGAGTCGCTAAGGATTTATACCTAGACTTAGCTAGTGCGCTTATTGCCTTTTTAAACGGGCAAGGTGACCTTGATGAGCGTTTTGATAGGACTTACGACGATAACGTAAATATCGATCACATACCAATATTTGATCTAAAAGAGGAAAGAGAATATGAAGTTTAAAATGAATAGTTTAGAGAAGAGATGGGTCTTATATGATGTCGGTAATTCAGCTTTTACTTTACTAGTAACGACCATCATGCCTATCTACTTCAATTCCCTAGCTAGTGCTAGTGGCATTGATGAAGTCGACTATTTGGCCTATTGGGGCTATGCGACTTCTATCGCTACAGCTTGTACGGCTGTTTTAGGGCCAACTCTTGGCACCCTATCTGACAACAAGGGTCGCAAGAAGTACTTCTTTATGGCCTCGGTCTTTATTGGAGCTATAGGTTGTATCCTTTTGGGCTTTATGCAGAGTTGGCTGTGGTTTTTGATGTTGTTTGTACTGGCGAAGACGGCATATTCAGTGAGTTTAGTCTTCTATGATGCGATGCTAGTAGATGTAACCACACCAGAGCGGATGGATGAAGTATCGGCACAGGGCTTTGCCTGGGGTTATATAGGCTCTTGTATACCCTTTGTCTTATCACTAGTCTTAGTACTTATGTATGATTCACTAGGTATGACTCAATCATTCGCTATGATATTAGCTTTTATATTGATTGCTGCTTGGTGGTTACTTCTCACCTTGCCCTTACTTAAATCTTATAAGCAAACGCACTTTGCTGAAGACAGTGAAAATGTCGGTATTAAAGGCATTAAGCGTCTTGCTGATACCTTTAAAGACCTAAAGAAACACAAGAAGTGTTTTTGGTTTCTTATTGCCTTCTTCTTTTTCATCGATGGTGTCTATACCATCATTGATATGGCAACAGCCTATGGTACTTCACTGGGCTTTGATACAACAGGCCTATTACTAGCCTTATTAGTGACGCAGATTGTCGCCTTCCCGGCTGCCATCTTCTTTGGTAAGCTATCGCATAAGTATCCAAGCTATAAGCTCATGTATGTCTGTATTGTTGCCTATCTGTTTGTCGCTTTGTATGCTGTCTTTATGACTCAGCAGTGGCAGTTCTGGTTATTAGCTGTAGCTGTTGGACTATTCCAAGGTGCTATCCAATCCCTATCGAGATCTTACTTTGCTAAGATTATACCGGAAGATAAAAGCGGGCAGTTCTTTGGTATCTACGATATCTGTGGTAAGGGCGCATCGTTAATGGGAACTCTACTTATCTCTGCTGTTTCACAACTTACCGGCACCACCAACTTAGGTGTTGGCTCATTAGTCTTCCTATTTGCCCTTGGCCTGTATTTCTTCTATAAAACCAACAAGATTACTGATTAGTCCTAAGCCCCTTTTGGGGGCTTAGCTATTTATGAGCGCAGGTCTTTCGCTTATAATGAAGGCATGAAAACCACATACATCGATGACTATGATATAAAACTCTTGGCTACTGTTCTTTTGGATGGTGGCCTTATCGCCATACCGACGGATACTGTCTTTGGTTTAGCTTGTATATACGATAATAAAGAGGCCATTGAGAAAATAAAGAGATTAAAAGGTAGAGATGAAGGCAAACCTCTACCAATGATGTGTAGTTGTCTAGCCATGGTAAAGACGGTAGCGGAAACTGATGAAAAGATAGAAAGAGTCATCAATAGGCTAACACCGGGTGCCCTCACTATGATATTGAATAAGAAAGATACGCTTAGCGACTATGTCACTAATGGCTTAGCGACGATAGGCATAAGGATACCTGATGATAAAGACATTTTGCGTCTTATTGATTATCTCGCTAAGCCGATACTTGTAACTAGTTGTAATATATCGGGTGAGCCCAGTATCCGCTACTACAGTGATGTCATCGCTATCTTTGAAGATAAGATTGATGTGATAGTCAGAAAGGATGCTATGTCCGAAGTGGCCTCAACCATTGTCGACTTGACATGTAAGCCACTAAAGATACTAAGAGAGGGAGCTATAACTAAGGGGATGATTGAAGAGATATGAAAGATAAGAGACTATTTAAAGCCATTGATAAGGAATATAAAAGACAGTGTCAAAATATTGAGCTTATCGCTTCAGAAAACTATGTATCTAAAGAAGTTCTAGACGCGACAGGCTCTATACTGACCAATAAGTATGCTGAAGGTTATCCCGGCGCACGATATTATGGTGGGTGTGAGTATGTCGATGAGGTTGAAGAGATAGCTAGAGACTACCTAAAAGCGTTATTTGGCTCTGAACATGTTAATGTACAACCTCACAGTGGTTCACAAGCCAATATGGCCGTCTATCTATCAGTACTAAAACCTGGCGATAAGATTATGGGCATGAGTTTAAAGAGTGGTGGGCATTTAACTCATGGCTATAAACTAAACTTTTCCGGTGGTCTATATGAGGCTATTAGCTATGATGTCGATGAGGCAAGTGAGATGCTTGACTATGAAGCTATTCGCAATATGGCCTTAGCCGAAAAACCCAAGATGATAGTAGCTGGTGCTAGTGCCTATGCTAGAAGCATCGACTTTAGTAAGTTTAAAGAAATATGTGATGAGGTAGGAGCCTATTTATTTGTCGACATGGCCCATATTGCTGGACTCTGTGCTACCGGCTACCACATGTCACCTGTTCCCTATGCTGACTTTATAACTAGTACTACTCATAAGACTCTAAGAGGACCAAGAGGTGGTATCATTTTATGCAAAGAGAAATATGCTAGGGCCATTGATAGAGCCTTGTTTCCAGGTAGCCAAGGCGGGCCACTAATGCATGTCATAGCTGGTAAGGCCCAGTGCTTCTATGAAGCCTTACAACCATCTTATAAAGCGTATATTTCTAGTGTCGTGGCTAGTGCCAAGGCCTTAGGTGAGACTTTGGTAGAAGGGGGACTGAGACTAGTAAGCGGTGGCACGGATAATCATTTATTACTTGTCGATTTGCGAGGCTTAAACATCACTGGCAAAGAGGCTGAAGAAGTTTTAGATGCCGTTAATATTACTTGTAACAAGAACACGATTCCCAATGACCCCCAAAAGGCTAATGTCACTAGTGGCATTCGTCTAGGTACGCCAGCCATGACAACGCGCGGCTTTGATACTGCGGACTTTAAAAAGGTTGGTGAACTAATTCTAAAAGTATTAGCTAAGCCTCATGATGAAGCGGTTTTAGAAAGTGTTCGCTTAGAAGTAAAAGAGCTAACTGATAAACATCCATATCTACCACTTAGCGAGGGCTGCTATGAGTGATATCTATGTCATAGGTCATAGGAACCCAGATACAGACTCAATAGTCTCAGCTATCGCCTATGCTCATTTAAAGAGACTTCAAGGCGTGGATGCCAAGGCTGGTCGACTTGGTGGTGTCAATAGTGAGACTGAGTATCTTTTAAAGCGTTTTAACTTTGAAGAGCCTATTAATCTATTTAGTGCTAAGTCAATACTAAAGGATTTGGACCTTGATAAGCCCTTTTTAGTAAGTGCTGATACGACTATCAAAGAGGCTTTGGGCATGATGATACACGACCGCGAGCAACGCTCTATCTTTGTCGCCGATGCTGATAAACAACTAGAAGGTATTGTCTCTATTGATGACTTAACGGCGCTATGGACATTTGATGACGATAGACTAAAGGAGCTTGTGGCATCAAGCAGTCTTGAAGATATCATTAGAACTCTACAAGCTGAGGTCATCTATGAGGGTGAGCACTTTTTAAGTGATGGGGAAGTCAACTTCTTTCCCGGTTTTGAAACACCCATCAATAGACGCTCGATTGTCATCGTCAATAACGCACCTGATATTCAAAGAAGATGTCTTGACCATAAAATAGCACTCATGATTATCGTAGGTGAAAAGTGGGTTGATGAGCTCACTTTAAAAAAGGCCAAAGATAATAAGATACCGATTATCGCTACACGCTTATCACCGTTAATGGTATCGCAACTAATCTTTCAAGCTCCATCCATCAAGATGATTATGACGCCTAAAGAAGATATTATGACCTTCTCTAGTCGCAATACCATCGATGAGGCGCAAGCCAAGATGGCAAGCTCGCACTTTGCCGCCCATCCCGTCTTAGACCACCACGGGCACATCGTGGGGTCTTTGGGAAGACACCATCTACTCGACTACAAGCGCAAACAATTCATCCTCGTTGACCACAACGAATACTCCCAAAGCATAGCCGATATTGAATATGGTGAGATTATCGAGGTTGTCGACCATCATCGCTTTGGTGGTCTAGAGACTGTTTCTCCTATAAGTATTACGACTATGCAAGTTGGAGCGACAGCCACTATCATTGCCCTTAAGTATCGCGAAGCCAATGCGGAAATAACTAAGGAAATGGCAGGACTACTTTTAGGGGCTATTTTGGCTGATACGATGAATTTTAAGTCACCCACTACAACTCATATCGATAAGGAAGTAGCTAAAGAGCTAGCCTCTATTAGTGGGGTTGACTACGACGAGTTATATGCGGGTCTAGTCATGTCGGGTGAGTCAATACTAGACAAACGCAATGTAGAGATTGTCTATAACGACTTTAAGGACTTTGATATATCGGGTATCAAACTGGGCATAGCTCAGACTACTTGTCGCAGTGCCGATGAGTTTTCTAAGGTCAAGGACAAGATGGAGGTCTATTTAAGTGAGCTCTGTCTTATGAATAAGTATGATATCTTGGTGGTCATGTTTACGATGGCTAGTGGTAGTGGTTCATACTTCTTATGTGATGGTGAAAAGAAGGATACCTTCTATAAGGCTATGGGTATATTGGACGAAGAGTCTTATGCAGCCGAGGTTATCTCACGTAAAAAGCAGGTCTTGCCACGCATCATCGCCTACTTGGAGAAAGGCAATGCTTAAAGACTTGCATAAGCTCATATCCGTCATCCTTTTAGATGACAGACTGACGGAAGAAGAAGTAAAAAGTATAGCTAGAATCTGTGATAAGAGTAGACCCAAGTCACTTATAGTCTTACCACGTTATTTGGAAACAGCCAGAAAGTCCCTTGTCGGCAGTGGCGTACTACCTGGAGTAATTATTGAATGCCACGTTAGTCTTTATGATGTCTATGACAAGCTGACGCTAATTAGAAAGAGCGTTGAGGCTGGGGCGAAGGAGGTCTATACGATGTTGTCACCAAGTCTATATCGTGATAGAGGCTATATAGAAGGTGAAAGGGAGCTAAATCTGCTCAATTCCTTTGCTAAGAGGTCAGGTGTAAATGTCATCCCCATTATAAGAACGGATAAGTTTTCTAAAAACGCCCTCAATAAGATTGCTCGTCTTATTAATCGCTATGGGATGGAAGATGTAGTGATAATGAGTGATGCCAAAGAGGAAGACTTGATTACGCTTAAACTGGGCCTGAGTCCCAGTGTCCATATCGGTATTTTAATGGTGGGGAAGACCCTGCGCGATGCCTATCCTTATGCCAAGGCTGGGATAACGCGTTTCATCGTCGATGACATGAAGAGGTTTTTGACTTATGGGACAGGTTCTGCTGACAGATTGTGATATTATTGTCGACTCTTACAAGTCTTTTGAAAAGGCGAGTTTGCATATCGTCGATGATAAAATCGAGAATGTTTACTTCGATAAGCGCAAGTGTGAAGATATAGAAAAGATAAGCCTTAAAGGCCTTACCGTCTTACCTGACATCTTTTTGGAATCTGAAGAAAAGACTAAGTTAAAAGAGCTAAGTTGTATAAGGGAACTATACTGCGAAGACTCTATATCAACACTTATTGATGACATCTTTAGTGATGATTATCTCTTGTGTGATGCGGACAGTCACGAAGATAAGTTTTTAGACTTTGCGATAAAGACAGTTGATCGTGATAGACTTATTATCCTTACCGAAGACCCCAAGAAGATATTAAAGACGGCCTTTGACTATAACGATGCCCTTACTTATCTTTTACTAAATGCCTATAAGGCACTGGGTTATCCTAGTAATAAGGGTAAGATTATGCGCGGGGTTAAGGCTGATTTTATTATTGTCGACGATACTGGTGATATCAAAGCCAGGTATCGTGAAGGGAGGTTAGTAAAATGATTGAGCACATCATCACTGTCATCATCTATCTCATCTGTTTTCTTATAAGTCTATACGCCCTAAATGGTATAGACTTTGCCCGTATTATGCGAAAGGGCCGAACACAGGAGATACAAGCTCTCTATCTCATCTTGGCACTTGTCGTTGCATATCTTTTGGGCAACTTTATAATAGTAATCATAGACATTTAAGGAGGTGAAAGAGTGAATCTAGTCATCGGTGGCTTACCATACTTTGGGCTGGCTTTTCTCTTAGCCTTTCTTTTAACCCCTGTTGTCAAACGCATTGGCGAATATATTGGTGCTTATGCCAAAGAGAATGCCCGTACCGTTCACCATGACAAGATTGTCCGCTTAGGAGGTCTAGCTATATATCTAGCCTTTCTTATTACGATGTCGGTATTAGTCGGTGCCGATAAGACGATAAATGGCATATTAATTGGTGGACTCATCATCTTTTTAGGTGGGGTCTTAGATGACCTTTTTGATTTAAGACCCATGGTAAAGCTCTTATGCATAATGGTTGCGGCACTGGTGCCTATAACATATGGCGGCATAGAGCTAAGCATACTCAACTTCTTTGGAAAAACCATCTACATTGAATCGATATCCTTTGCGATATCTTTCCTTTGGATTGTGGGGGTGGCCAATGCCATAAACCTTATCGATGGGCTAGATGGACTAGCTGGTGGTATAAGTTTTATAGTAATCTGTGTCATCGGTATCATCGGCTTTCTTATGGGTAGACGCGATGTCTGTATCATATCACTGGTACTATTAGGGGCGACCTCAGGTTTTTTACCCTATAACTTCCATCCTGCCAAGATTTTTATGGGTGATTGTGGAGCCTTATTCATAGGCTATATGATTGCTTGTTTGGGTTTACTAGGCTTTAAGACACCAACCTTTATCACTCTAGGTTTTCCTATTATGGTTTTATTTGTGCCTTTAGCTGATACCTGTATAGCGATAATAAGGCGTAAAGTCAAAGGGCAAAAGGTATCGCAAGCTGATAAATCACATCTACATCACATCCTCATGTACAAGATGGGCTTATCGCATAGAAATACTGTCATCTTACTTTATATCGTCACTTCTATCTTTGGTATTGATGCCCTAATTACTTACTATAACGACGTCTTAGGAATGATAATACTAGTTATCCTCTGTATTGTCGTTTGGACATTCATTGAGTTAACAGGCATGATAAACCCACATTTCCATCCCCTTGTAGGACTGTGCAGACGCATAATAGGTTATCCTAAAAAAAGTGCTAACGCCTTTTTTGAAGCCAATAAGCTTGAACATCGCGAAAAATGATAAAATACAAAAAGAGGTGAAATATGGAAAAAGAAATATTAAATCGTCACGCAAGTAGCGTACGTCAAAAAGTCATCGAGATGATTTATGCTGCTCAAAGCGGTCATCCCGGTGGAGCACTAAGTGCTGCTGATATCGTCACCTATCTTTTTTTTGAGAAGATGGGTATCGATGAAAGTAATGTCGATAAAACTACTAGAAATCGCTTTGTCTTATCAAAGGGTCATGCATCAGCACTACTTTATGGCATCTTAGATGAGCTAGGCTTACTAAATGAAGACATTCACAGTTTTAGAAAGATTAATTCAAAGCTACAAGGTCATCCCAGTATGCGTTATCTAAAAGGCGTCGATATGTCGACAGGTTCTTTGGGTCAGGGCGCTTCAGTTGCGGTAGGTATGGCCCTAGCCAATAAGCTAGATGGAAGTGATTATCACGTATATTGTCTACTAGGTGATGGAGAAAGTGAAGAAGGTCTAGTGTGGGAAGCTATGATGGCTGCCAGTAACTATAAACTAGACAACCTAACTTATATGCTAGATTTCAATCATTTACAGATTGATGGCCCTGTCGAAGAGGTTATGAACCCAACACCTTTCAAAGAGAAGTTCGAGGCTTTTGGCTTAAAGGTGGTAGAGTGTGATGGTCATGACTTTGATAGTATCGCTAAGGCTTTTAAAGAAGTAGAAAGCTATAAAGAAGGACCACAGGTCATCATTGCCCATACCATCAAAGGGAAAGGTGTTTCCTTTATGGAAGGAGAGGTTGGCTGGCATGGCTCAGCCCCCAATAAAGACCAATATGAAAAGGCCATGGCTGAACTAAAGGAGGGCGCATAAGATGGCACACGAGACAAGAGTAGCATATGGTGAAGCATTAGCAGAATTAGCTAAAGAAAATAAGGACATCGTCGTCTTTGATGCCGACCTCTCTAAGTCAACTAAGACTTCAGAAGTTAAAAAGGTTGCCCCAAAACAACACTTCAATGCCGGCATTGCCGAGGCCAACATGATGGGCATGGCGGCAGGCATGGCTGCCAGTGGTAAAATCGCCTTCGCTTCAAGCTTTGCGATATTTGCGGCTGGTCGGGCTTTCGAAATTGTCCGCAATTCCATTGCCTACCCCCATCTAAACGTCAAGATTTGTGCGACACATGCTGGTTTGAGCGTTGGTGAAGATGGTGCAAGCCATCAGGCAATCGAAGATATTGCCCTCATGCGTTCAGTACCTAATATGCGCGTCTATGTGGCATCAGACTACTATGAGACTAAGGCTCTTATAAAACATGTAGCTAAGGTCGATGGGCCATGTTATGTGAGACTACAGAGAGGCAAGTCTGATGATATATATACAGAAGATACAGTCTTTGACTTCGATAAAGTTAGTGTCTTAAGAAAGGGCAAAGACATTAGTCTTATTGCCACTGGGCTTATGGTACAAAATGCCTTAAAGGCTGCTGACATCTTAAAAGAAGAAGGCATCGAGGCGGCAGTTGTTGAGGTCGTATCGCTAAAACCAATTGATAAGGATGGACTTCTAGAGATTATAGGTTCCCACCCAAAGAACTTTACCATAGAAGAGCACAATATCATCGGTGGTCTATATTCAGCAGTAGCAGAACTAGCAAGTCAATCCCCAAACAACCCCATCTATCCAATAGGTGTTAACGATACCTTTGGTGAGAGCGGCAGTGCTGATGATGTCATGGCTAAGTATGGTCTAGATGTCGAGGGCATCCTCAAGTCCATAAGAGCTAAATTATAGAAAGATAAAGGGTCACATTTTCTAGAAGGTGTGGCCTTTTTAATTAAGCTTGTAATCATAACTAGGGCAAAATAGAATAGTGGTGAGTCCATCTATAACATAGAATATGAAAAAGGATATTCGAGAAGGTGATTAAAGAAACATGGTTAATTGGGGAATTTTAGGAGCTGGAAAAATCGCCCATCGTTTTGCGACTAGCATATCGCAACATCCCGATGCTAAATTAGTAGCCATCAGTGGTCGAAGCAGAGAAAAACTGATGGTCTTCGCTAGACAATTCGATGTAAAACAAGTCTACCTAGACCATGACGCTCTTTTAAAAGATACGAGTATCGATGCCATTTACTTGTCACTACCACATGGCTTGCATAAGGAATGGGCAATTAAGGCTTTGTACGCTGGTAAGGCTGTTTTATGCGAAAAGCCAGCGACACTCAATGGCGAAGAAGTGTGTGAAATTGAAAAGGTGGTGAAGGATAGGAGGGTCTTGTTTATGGAAGCGATGAAGCCGCGTTTTGTGCCGATATATACGCAACTACAAAACCTCTTAAATGAGAATGTTATTGGCGGTGTTAGTCGAGTAGAAGCGAGTCTTTGCAACCTCATGCCATTTGATAAAACGGGCAACACTTATCATACTGAAAAGGGTCAAGGTGGTTGTCTACTTGATTGTGGTTGTTATTGTGCTAGTTGGCTAGAAGCACTACTGTCTGAGGAACCACATGTTAAAGATGTAGAAAGCGTGATAAAAGATGGGGTAGACTACTATATCAATGCCGAACTGCGCTTTAATGACAAAACAGCCCGTTTAGAGTGCGCCTTTGATAGGTCTAAGCCAAGACAAGTCACAATATACGGTACAAATGGGCACATCATTTTAGATGAACTGCACCGACCACAGGAGATGACGCTATGTCTATCAGGACAGAGTTCGAAAACCTATATTGCCCCATGCCATGTCGATGATTTTTATGGGCAGATTGACCATTTTATGCAGTGTTTGAAGCAAGGTAAAACACAGAGCGATATCATGCCACTTACAGCCTCTATTCGCTGTGCCGAGATAATGGATAAGATTAAGGCTTCCATCAATCCTTAGATAAGTCAACCTTGTCATTTCCGAGTGCCTATCGTCGTTTATACCTTTTTATGATACAATAAACGCAGTGATTTGCATGATTCGCAAAAACGACCTTCGTGCCATCCTTATTATTGCGGTATTCTATGCCGTGATAGAAATGGCAGGCATTACCTGTCCCATCCGCTTTCTTACAGGAATTTCTTGTGCTGGTTGTGGTATGTCCCGGGCCTGGCTTTCTCTGTTGCGGCTTGATGTGGCATCGGCGATTGCCTACCATCCACTGTTTTGGCTACCTGTGCCAGCGGGGCTGGTTCTCTTATTTAGAAGGCAGCTACCAAAGACATTAGTACGTTTGACACTGGGGATGGCTGTGGTCTTGTTTTTGGGGGTTTATGTGATTCGTCTGCTACAGCCAGAAAACACCATCGTTACCTTTGCTCCTAAGGCGGGCTTTGTTTATCGAGTGTTAGCTAATCTGTGGCAGTAGAAAAAAGGGGGAAAGAATATGTATTGCAAAAAATGTGGAAGTGAGATTTCGGAATACGACAAGTTTTGTCCGAACTGTGGTGCTGATCAGACGAAAGATAGTGCAGAAGGCATTCCTTTTGAAATAGTACTAAAGGTATTTGCGCTTATCTGTGCTCTTGTCTTTTTGATTCGCTCTTTGGAAAATATCGGGTATGCTTTGGAAATTCTCGAGTGGTTATTTTGGTCTTTCTTTGAAGATGCGATAGCCTTTATCCTTTGCTTAGCCAGCGCCTTAACGGGGATATTGATGGTAATTATGCTGGTGCTGATAGCATTTCGTCGCACCAAAGAAAACACACCAGCTTTAACTTTTGGTTTGGTTGTTTGTGGTGTGCTAGTGATACTAGCTCGGGCCTTGTGGGAAATGTATGAGACATTTAGTTATTTCGCTTATTATATTTTCTATGATAAATCCGGTTCCCTTTCTACCACTATTTTGGGCGTGTTTTTCTGTGTTGGTGGTATTTACTTGCTTCTTTATTTGATGAAGCAGAATCCTTTACCAGAAACAATACTACAAAATCCATCAGAGAAGTTTTCGGAAATCATGGCAACAATTACTAGTAATTTCAATAAGGGTGATGGTCAAGCCAATAGTGATTATGAAACTTATGACAACTATGACGCTAATGATGATTACACTGCACCTAATGATTACAGCGAATCTAATTACCATGAAACTTATGGTAACTATGACCAAGGTGGGCCAAGGTATACCATTAAAACTAACCGTAGTATTGTAGTGTACATCGTTTTTAATATTATTACTTGTGGTATTTATGGCTGGTACTTTATCTATTGTCTAGCTCGTGATGTCAATATTATGTGCAAAGACGATGGACAAAACACTGGAGGTTTATTGGCATATATCCTACTAAACATCATTACCTGTGGTTTCTATAGTCTCTATTGGATGTATAGTTTAGGCAATCGACTAGCATCTAATGCTCCTCGCTATGGCCTTAGCTTCCAAGAGAATGGCACAACGGTGCTTTTATGGTATTTAGTTGGCCTCTTAGCCTGTGGCATTGGCCCTTATGTAGCTATGCACCTGCTTATAAAGAATACCAACGCTCTAGCTACAGCCTATAACCGCTCAACTTACTAATCATTTGACCATTAATTTTGGGCAAGTTGTGCTTTTAAATCGTATATTTAAGATATAATTGCCAAATACAAAATTGAATGAATTTTAAGGAGGAGCCAGAATCTATGAATATGGAGGAAATCCACCAAGGTCACTACAAGGGAGAACGCCCACTGTTTCAGGCAAGGGATTTGAAAATATACAACACGATTTTTGATGAGGGAGAGTCGCCATTAAAAGAAAGTCGAAATATTGAGCTTTATGGCAGTGTGTTCAAGTGGAAGTATCCCCTTTGGTATGCTGAAAACATTCGTGTTAAGGATTCTACTTGGCTGGAGATGGGTCGAGCAGGTGTCTGGTACAGCAAGCACATTACCGTAGAAGACTGTGCTATTGAAGCGCCCAAAAATTTCAGACGATGTAGTAATGTAAAGTTAAAAAACGTGTCATTTGCTAATGCGGCAGAGACGCTGTGGCAGTGCGATGACGTTATACTAGACGGGGTAACGGCAAAGGGAGACTACTTTGCCATGAATAGCCAGAATCTTAAAATCGATTATTTGACCTTATATGGAAACTATTCCTTTGATGGCGTTAAAAACGTGGAAATCCACGCTTCTAAACTGCTTTCTAAAGACGCCTTTTGGAATAGTGAAAATGTGACGGTGTACGATTCCTTTATTTCTGGCGAGTATCTGGGATGGAATGCCAAGAATCTGACTTTAGTCAACTGCACTATCGAAAGCTTACAGGGCATGTGCTATATAGAAAACCTAGTTATGCAAAATTGCCGCTTGCTCAATACAACGCTGGCATTTGAATATTCAACGGCGGATGCAGAAATTATTGGAAAAATAGATAGCGTACTTAATCCATCTGGTGGAACGATTACGGCAGATTCCATAGGCGAGCTGATTCTAGAAAAAGATAAAGTCGATCCAGAGAAGACACGGATTATCTGTCGTGAGGGATAGTGATAAGTTCTATAAAACGACAAGCTGTGGTTTGTGAAAGGAGAGATTATGCATTACGATTTTTCGGTCTTAACAGATAGAAGACATACGGATTCATTAAAGTGGGACGTGAAAGAAAACGAGCTTCCCATGTGGGTTGCAGACATGGACTTTCCGACAGCACCACAGATACGTAAAGCCATAGAAAAGCGAGTTGCCCATGGGATATTTGGCTACTCGGATGTTTCAGATGCCTGGTATGAGGCATACATTAATTGGTGGAAGACACGTCACAACTTTTCTATAGAAAAAGACTGGCTAATCTTTTGTACCGGTGTTGTTCCGGCAATCTCTAGCATTGTGCGCAAGCTGACAACGCCAGCGGAGAATGTGCTGATTCAGACTCCAGTTTACAATATCTTTTTCAATTCGATTATCAATAACGGACGCCAAGTCTTAGAAAGTCCCTTACGTTATCAGAATGGAAGGTATGAAGTTGATTTTGTAGACTTAGAAGAGAAGCTTTCCAATCCTCAGACTACACTAATGATTCTGTGTAATCCTCACAATCCAATAGGAAAAATTTGGGATAAAGAGACGCTTGAGCGGATTGGGGAACTATGTTTTAAACATCATGTCGTTGTGATTTCTGATGAAATTCATGGTGACTTAACAGACCCGGGACATAACTATATCCCCTTTGCCTCTGTCTGTGCGCATTGTCGAGATAACAGTATCACCTGTCTTGCACCTACAAAAGCCTTTAACTTAGCTGGCCTTCAAACAGCAGCTGTTGTAGTGCCAGATAGCACACTGCGCCATCGGGTATGGCGTGGACTAAACACAGATGAGGTAGCCGAACCAAACGTATTGGCGGTACCTGTAGCGATTGCTGCTTTTACAGAGGGTGGCGAGTGGTTAGATGAATTAAGAGCGTATTTGTATCAGAATAAGGTTCTTGTAAGAGAGAGGGTGAAAAAGGAGATTCCAGAGCTTTCAGTGGTTTCTTCAGATGCCACATACTTGCTTTGGATTGACTGCACTAAGATTACCGAAAATGCTGAGGAGCTAGCTGCCTTTATCAGAGAGAAGACAGGTCTATATCTTGCTGCGGGAAACCAATATGGAAAAGGTGGCGAAAGATTTCTCAGGATGAATATAGCTTGTCCTCGTGCCCTTGTGGAGGATGGTCTATCACGTCTTAAAAGTGCCATTCATCTACTAAATCAAGAAGGGTGACGCTTAGTACAGGATTATAAATCATTCTGCTCATTGGCTATAAAACACTGAATTCTGCGGTTGCAAGCTGCTGTTGCGTAGTTGCAACCGTATTTTATTTGTGTGTTATCCGTAAAGATTGGAGGAAACAAACGCATATTTGAAGGCATTTTTTGTGCTGATATAAGGCTATATCAAGGTATAATAAAGCAAGCACAAAAGGAGGTGGTGATATGGATGGTCGACCTGGCAGTATATCGAAGTCTTTATCACTACTTCGATATACCTCATCGATAAGGAGATAGGAGGTGTATTTTTATGCAAGATAAGATGATTGAAGCCCTAAAGAGTGGTGATTACTCAGGCCTCAAGGCCTTTTTGAATGACTTAAATGTCGCTGATATTTCCGAAGCCATCGATGACTTAGACAGAGAAGAAGCCGTTATCGTCTTTAGATTACTAAACAAAGATGAGGCAGCTGATGTTTTCTCCCGTATGGCATCGGATACCAAAGAGCGTCTAGTTGACGCTATGACGGATAATGAGATACGTGATGTGGTAAGTTCTCTTTATAACGATGATGCGGCTGATTTGATTGAAGAGATGCCAGCAAACCTCGTTAAACGTATTCTTTCCAATACATCTAAAGCTAAGCGCAAAGCCATAAATGAGCTCTTACAATACCCTGAAGACAGTGCTGGCAGTATCATGACAACAGAGTTCATCGACCTCAAAGAAGAGATGGGTGTCATTGAAGCTTTTGAGCGTATTAGATCTACTGGCAAAGACAAAGAGACTATCTATACCCTATATGTGACTGATAAGGCCAAGAAACTAGTCGGTGTCTTATCGGTAAAAGAACTTCTATTAGCGGACAAAAATGCCTATATTAAAGACATAATGGAGGATAATGTCATATCCTTTGATACGCTAACTGATAAAGAAGATGTCGCTAGGTCTTTTGATAAGTATGACTTCTTGGCTATGCCGGTTGTCGATAAGGAAGGCAGGCTAGTAGGCATTATTACTGTTGATGATGCCATGGACGTCATGCAGGATGAGGCCAGTGAAGACTTTGAGATTATGGCCGCTATTACACCTACCGATGATTCATACTTTGATACCTCCGTCATTGAACACACTAAGCACAGAATTGTCTGGTTGCTGATACTCATGTTGTCGGCAACGATAACAGGCACTATTATCACTAACTATGAGGAGGCCTTTAGTGCTGTACCTATCTTGGTATCTTTTATACCGATGTTGATGGATTCGGGTGGTAACTGTGGTTCGCAATCTTCGACCTTAATTATTAGAGGTCTCGCAACCGGTGAGATATATCCAAAAGATATCTTAAAAGTCTGGTTTAAAGAGATAAGAGTAGCCTTACTTGTCGGCATCGCTCTATCTATTGTCAATGGCTTGCGTATCATCATTATGTATAGTGAGCCCATCTTAGCCCTCGTCGTCAGTATTACCCTTTTTTTAACGGTCTTGATATCGAAGTCTTTGGGTTGCATATTGCCTATTTGTGCTAAGAAATTAAAGCTTGACCCAGCAATTATGGCCTCACCTTTAATCACTACTATCGTTGATACCTGTTCCATTCTCATCTTTTTCAATGTCGCTGTAGCTGTCTTTGGTATCTGAGTCCTATTAGTGCAAATACCCTGTAAAATGAGTATAATGATGGGGCTATGAATACAGCTATCACGGTTAAAGATTTGTGGTTTGCATATGAAGAAGGACTTGACGTCTTAAAGGGCGTCAGTTTTTCCGTTATGAAGGGCTCATATACAACGATACTGGGACACAATGGCTCTGGTAAGTCAACTATCGCTAAGATTATGGCTGGCCTATTGGCTGCTAAAAAGGGTGAAGTATACATCGAAGATACTAAGCTTGATGAAAAGACCATTGAGCACGTTAGAAGAAAGCTGGGGATAGTCTTTCAAAACCCGGATAACCAGTTTATTGCCTCTTCGGTAAGAGAGGATATTGCCTTTGGGTTAGAGAATTATCGCTATGAGCCAGAGTCAATGGACGACATCATCATGCACTATGCTCGTTTAGTCCATATGGAAGACTATCTCGATAAGGAGCCGACAGCTCTTTCCGGTGGCCAGAAACAACGCGTTGCCATCGCTGGTATCTTAGCTATGAGTCCTGAGATAGTCATCTTTGATGAGGCAACTAGTATGTTAGATCCGGCTGGCAAAGAAGAGATAAAAGAGATTATTTATGAGCTACATAAGGATAAAGATTTAACCATCATCTCGATTACCCATGACATAGAAGAGGCCTTAAACAGTGACTATGTCATCGTTATGAATGAGGGTGCTATTTATGATGCAGGCAAGCCTAGTGAAGTCTTTAAAGATGCCAGTAAACTTAGCAATATCGGCCTTGATGTACCCTTTACTTATAAGGTAGCGGAAGCATTTAAGGAAGTGGGCATAAACTTAAAACACAAAGAAGATATAAAAGGACTAGTGGAGGAATTATGGCAATCGCATTCAAAAGTCTAAGCTATGTCTATTCGCCTGATATGCCATATGCTACCACGGCCTTAGATTCCATAGATTTAAGCATTGATAAGGGTAAGATTACGGCTATCATCGGTAAGACAGGCTCTGGCAAATCAACCCTTGTCCAACACTTAAACGCCTTACTACTCCCCTCATCGGGAACTCTAGAAATCGATGATTACGTGATAGAGGCTGGTGAAGCACCAAAGAAGACTAAGATGTTACGCAAAAAGGTAGGTCTAGTCTTTCAGTTTAGTGAATACCAACTCTTTGAAGAGACCATCTTAAAAGATGTGGCCTTTGGGCCTAAGAACTTTGGTATGGGCGAAGAAGAGGCAAATAAAAAGGCTAAAGAAGCACTTAAACTAGTTGGGATTACCGAAGACTACTATGAGCGCAGTCCCTTTGATATATCCGGTGGCCAAAAAAGAAGGGTTGCCATCGCTGGTATCTTAGCCTTAGAGCCAGAGATTATTGTCTTAGATGAGCCAACTGCTGGCCTAGATCCACGTGGCACTAGTGAGATGATAAGCCTTTTTAAAGCACTTAATCACGACTTTAATAAAACGATTATCTTAGTTACTCATGATGATGAGCTAGTCTATGACTTAGCTAATGATGTGGTATTACTAAAAAATGGCAAAGTCCTATTAAAGAAGGCGACATCTGACTTCTTTTCAGATAGAAAGCTATTAGAGGATTTAGATATCATTAAACCTAAGATAGTTGAACTCAAAGACTTACTGGCTGATAAGGGCATTGTTATTGCTGATGATGTAAAAGATGTAAAGGGTCTTGTAGATTGGTGGAGTCATCATGGATAAGATAGTCTTTGGTAAGTACATACCGCTTGATACTCCTATCCACAAGCTAGACCCCCGCGCCAAGATTTTGGCGATGTTGGTGATGCTGGTGGGGGTGTTTATACCAGCTGGGTGGTTTGGCTATCTCCTTATAGCTGTGGCTCTTTTTATTGTCGTCAATATCGCTAAGATTAAGTATGGTGTCTTATTAAAGGCTTTAAGACCGATGAGCTTTATGATGATATTTTTGCTTATCATCAATATCTTAACGGTTCGCGAAGGCGTATTACTTATAGACCTCGGTTTTCTTTCTATATGGTCAGATGCAATATTTAATACCTTGTACATTGTCGTAAGGTTACTGCTCATGATTATGGTCACAACTATTTTGACTATGACAACTAAGCCCTTAGATCTTACCTTAGGCATTGAACACATCCTTACGCCATTAAAGGTCATACATGTACCAGCTCATGAGATTGCTATGATGATATCAATTGCCTTGCGTTTTATTCCGACGATAATAGAAGAGGCCCTGCGTATCATGAATGCTCAGAAGTCACGTGGTGTTGACTTTGAAGAGGGCAAGTTATCCGAGAAGATAACGGCTATTGTATCTTTGATAGTGCCACTATTTTCGGTATCACTGATAAGAGCTGATGAATTAGCTAACGCCATGGAGGCTAGAGGCTATGTACCAGATGGCGAAAGGACGAGGTATAGAAGACTGAAGTATGCAAGTCGTGATTTAGCATTAGTCTTAGGCAGTCTTTTGATACTAGCAAGTCTTATATTTATGGCCGTCTATCTATGAGATACAAGTGTACCTGTTCCTATAAGGGGACAGCTTATGTGGGTTTTCAAAGCCAGATAAATGGCCTTGCCATTCAAGATGTTATTGAAGAGAAGTTAGGCATCATTACAAGCTTTACTGGACGCATCACGATGGCTTCACGTACTGATAGTGGTGTTCATGCCCTAGGCCAAGTCTTTCACTTTGATATAGATGAAGATGTAGATACTTTTAGTCTTAAAGGTAAGCTAAATGGCCTTTTACCTAAGGATATTCACATCATCAAAGTTGAGAGAGTCGCCGATGACTATAATGTTCGTGCTACTAAGGGCAAGCACTATCGCTACCTCATAAACTATGGGGAATATAATCCCCTGTTAGATGGTTTAGCTTATTGGTGTTACTATGACATCGATTCAGAAAAGATAAGAGAAGTGCTGAATTTATTCATTGGCCGTCATGACTTTTCTTCTTTTAATACGACACCCCTATCAATAAAGCCCAATCAAGTTAGAACTATTACCGAATTTACACTTACAGAAAAGAATAATCTTCTCATATTCGATATCAAGGGTGATGGTTTCTTACGGCATATGGTACGCATCTTAGTGGGGACAGTTATTGATGTCGCCAGAGGTAAGATGAGCACTGATGAAGTTATTGATATGCTAGAGCGACCACGTAAAGATATCTATCGTCACAACATCGCTCCCCATGGTTTATATCTTGTTGAAATCATGTATTGACTTATAGATTTAGTCGGTCTATATTCTTCTGGTATGAATAGTGCCGTCAAGATCACTAGTGGGCCTATTATCAAGCCCCTCGTCCTGTTTTTCTTTCCGATCTTGTTTGGGACTTTTTTTCAACAACTCTATAACACTGTCGATGCCCTAATCGTTGGTAATTTCTTAGGTAAGGAGGCTTTAGCAGCTGTTGGCGGAACGACAGGTACTTATGTCAACCTGTATGTTGGGTTTATTGTCGGTTTGGCATCAGGGGCGACGGTTTTAATCTCACGCTACTTTGGCTCTAATAACTATAACGGCGTATCAAAAACAGTCCATACCTCAGTAGCCTTCGCCCTACTAGTAGGTGCTATATTCATGGTTGTTGGCATAGCGACTTCCAGACTCGCTCTTAGCTTTTTAGGTGTACCTGAGTCTATCTTGGATATGTCTATTACCTATACTAATATCTACTTTGCCGGTTTAGTACCGGCGCTAGTTTATAATATCGGTTGTTCTATACTTAGGGCGGTAGGCGATAGTAAGCATCCCCTTTATTATTTGATAGTCGCTAGTATCATCAATACTGTTTTAGACATCGTCCTTATTACGACCTTTGATATGGGTGTAGCTGGTGCCGCTATTGCCACGGTAATTGCTGAGATAGTATCAGCGATATTAGTCATCTTGTCTCTTGTCAAATCACAAGATGCCCTCCATCTAAACATTAAAGAGATAAGGCTTGAAAAAGACATTGTAATGGACATCGTTAAGATTGGTTTTCCCGCTGGCCTCCAATCAGTTCTATACTCTATCAGCAATCTTGTCATCAGTGCCGCTATCAATGCCTTTGATGTCGATGCCATATCGGCCTTTACCGCCTATGGTAAGGTAGACCAGTTGTATTGGCAGACTGTCACAGCTTTAGGCATCGCCATAACGACTTTCGTTGGTCAAAACCATGGAGCTGGTGAGATTGGTCGCGTAAAAAAGGGTATTAATAGGTGGCTTTTTACTTCCATGGTCATAACGGTCGTAATAACTCTTGTCGTCTGTCAGTTTGCTGGTGGACTTATAAGTATTTTCAATACCGATGCCAATGTCATTGCCATTGGTACCTCTATTACTTTTGTGATTGCTCCTTTTTGGATTTGTTATACACCGATTGAGATAATTGCCGGCTCTTTAAGAGGTCTTGGCAATAGCTTTATACCTACTGTTATTACGGCCTGCGGTGTTGTCGGTGTGAGACTTGTCTGGGTGCTATTTATTGCTGATGGCTCTGACATATCGCAAATACTACTTACCTATGGTATATCTTGGTCTATCACCGGAGCCTTCTTTATGGTTTATTACTACGCCTATTATCGCAAGCGCATAAGCATCATAGGTAGTCTTTCCTAAGATTATTAGGCTACTAAAAGATTAGTAAAAAGTTTATTATATATGGGAGATTTTAGGAGGATAGTATGATAAAAGTTATTTGTGGCAAAGATTATGAAAAAGCTTCAGATATCGCCTTTAGAGTGATGAAGCCTTTTTTAAAGGGGGGAAGCGTTTTAGGACTAGCGACTGGCTCTAGTCCCATCGGTCTTTATAAGCGCATGATAGAAGACCATAAAACAAGTGGTACATCTTATAAGGATGTCTATACCTTCAACCTCGATGAGTATGTTGGCTTACCCATAGAGCATCCTGAAAGCTACTATACTTTCATGAAGGAGCAACTCTTCACTCATATCGATATACCACAAGACCACATCCATATACCTAATGGCAATGGCGACTTAGAGGCCAATAGCAAAGCCTATGATGAGGCTATGAGTAAAATGACTGTGGATATTCAAGTTCTAGGTATTGGCTCAAATGGTCATATTGGTTTTAATGAGCCTGGCACTAGCTTCGATGTCACAACCCATGTCACTGACCTCACCGAACAGACAAGAAAGGACAATGCCCGCTTCTTTGACCCACTTGGCGAAGAAGTACCATACCAAGCTGTTACCATGGGCCCAGCTAATATCATGGCGGCTAAGAATGTCTTGTTGATTGCTGCAGGAACTAATAAAGCACAAGCAATCCACGATATGTTAAAGGGGCCGATTGATGTTTTATGTCCGGCATCTATCTTACAAAAACACCCCAGTGTTACAGTGGTCGTAGATGAACAAGCTGCTTCATTATTAGACGCATCAGACTACACTAAGGAATAAGTAATATGATTATCCAAAGCACACGTGTTTGGGTATGTGGTCAATTCTTAAAGGCCCAGATTGAATTTGCCGATGGCAAGATTGTGCGTATCTTAGATTATGGCGCTAAGAAAGTCGATAAGGACTATGGCGATTTGCGTATTGTACCGGGCTTTATTGACATCCATGCCCATGGCGCCTATGGTTTTGACACCAATGATGGCGATGAAGCGGGTCTTAGAAACTGGATGGCGAATATCGTTAAGGATGGTGTTTGTGGCATCTTGCCTACAACCATTACCCAAACCGAGGAAGTATTGACAAAGGCCATCGCCAATGTCGCTAAGGTCAAGGAAGAAGGTTATGAAGGGGCGGAGATTCTAGGTATTCACTTTGAAGGCCCCTATCTCGACATGACCTATAAGGGCGCTCAGCCAGAAGAGTGCATAGTCAAAGGTACTATAGAACAGTTTGAACGTTTTCAAAAAGCCGCAGACGGCAATATCAAGGTCATTACCATGGCCGCTGAGACTGATGATGACTTTGCGTTAGTTCGCTATTTAGCTAGTCATGATGTGGTGGTATCGATTGGTCACAGTGCCGCTACTTATGAAGAGGCATCTATGGCCATTGCCAATGGCGCTAAGTCTATGACCCATGTCTATAATGGTATGACCCCATACAATCATAGAAAGAACGGGCTAGTAGGAGCGGCATTAAGAATACGTGATGTCTATGGTGAGATAATCTGTGATGGCAATCACTCGACACCTGTAGCCCTAAACAACTACTTCATGTCTAAGGGCAAGGACTATGCCATCATGGTAACCGACTCGCTTATGGTTAAAGGTTTACCTATTGGTACTAGGGTTTTATTCGGTGGCCAAGAGATAGAACTGTATCCTGATGGTAGTGCTCATTTAGTAGAAGCTGGTAGTCTTGCCGGATCGACACTGCGTATGAACATGGGTCTAAAGGTCTTATGTGAAGAGGCTATGGTACCCTTTGATTACGCCATCAATTCCTGTACTATCAATCCAGCTAGGTTATTAGGCATCGATACAAGGATGGGAAAACTGGTAGCAGGATATGATGCGGACATCGTCGTCTTAGATAGCGACTATGAAGTAATCCAGACTTATACTAAAGGCATAGCTAGACTTTAATATTATCGTTTACTTGGGACTACTAGATGTAGTTCCTTTTGTTAGGTTGAAGGCAAGGAGAGCATGTTGTATTATTGGTTATAAATGGAGCTAAGGGTATGCAACTAAAGATAAATCGTCGCTGCAACATCATCATTACGGCCTTTATAGTCATGATTTTAGCCGGCATTGTGGGTTTAGTTTTAACCCAAGATATGTGGCAGGATAATAGGGTCTTAGTCATCGCTATCTTTGCCTGTATATCAACAGTCTTTCTGATTTGTTTTAAGTACTATGAAGTAAATGCCGACCGCAAGATTATTAGTCGCATGGTCGCAAATGGCGACATTGCCCTAGCCGAGATAAAAGGCGCCAAGTTTGAAAGAATAATCAAGGATTCTAATAACCACAAGTACCCTATCTGGAAGCTAGATATCGTCTATTACGATAGAGATAATAATAAGCACAGTGGTGAGATGTATGAAAAGTTTGATGCCAGTCAGACTAAAGTACCCCATGGCTATGTCTATATAACTAGTGATGAGAATCGCCCTGACTATAAGTTCATCATCCCTAATATGCTCTTACAGATCTACGATGGGGCAGAAGATATGATTAAAAAGTATGAGAGTAGTGTCAAGGATATAAGATATCTAAATGCCTATTACCACAAAGGTATAGTAGTTGAGACCTTCAAGAAGTCCTTGAATAAGGCTAGGGAGTTAAAGAGCGAAGAATGATGCGTTATGGCTTTAGGCAGTTTTCGATTGCCGCTAACTTTCCCATTAGAAAATGTGGCTATAATCTTCTCTTCTTTCCTTGTGAGATGTTTTCAGAGTATCTCAATAACATAGATGTCAATAAGGGTATGCTTATTAGTTACACCAATGGTTATGTGCCATATACCACGTCTATCGACTTTGCATATATCGCTTTTGCGGCGTTTCTAGACAGTTTAGATGATGATATAAAACGCGGTCTTATCGCTATTACCAAGGAGTTAAATGATGAACACTAAGAATAATAATCGTTTGTTTGGCCTACACATCTACACCGATGATAAGGGTCGCTACATCTTTTACAACATCTTCAACAAGACCCCCTATCTCCTCACTTCTAGTGATGACATCAAAAAGTTCACTATCTACCAAACAAGGTTAGCGCTCTCTATCGTGGTTGGTTTCTTTGTCCTCAACTTTTTAGAAATGCCTATTCTTGGTGTCAGTTTGGGTGTAGTTGTCTATGTAGTTATGACCATCTTTTTATATACGAAGTTTATACCCAATTTAGCCATAGCTAAAAACTTTGATATCAAAGCCCAAGACTCCTTTTTGATGCGTTATTTAGCGCCGATGTCTAATACGAGGATTGTTATTGCGGTGTGCTTGCTGATGGCGATATCTTTGCTTATCATATTCAATGTACGGATTAGTGATTTTGATAAGTTGACGGTTATTCTTAACTACATCGTTTCTGTAGTTGCCACTATAGCAGCTATCGTCTTGGCTATAGCTTATATCATAAAAGTACGCACAAAAAAAGGAGGAAATAAAAGATGAAAGGTATCATACTGACCAGCCATGGTGAATTAGCCAAGGGGATGTTAGAGACTACTAAGCTCTTTTTAGGTGATGACATCGCACAAGCAGAAGCCGTTTGTCTAAAACCAGAAGACAATCCCGATGAGTTTGTCGATGTCTTAAAGGAGGCTTGTGAGCGTGTTGATAGTGGCGAGGGTGTTATTGTCTTCTGTGACTTGTTATTCGGTAGTCCCTGTAACTGCATGGCTCGCATTTTAGCCGATAATATTGAAGTTATTACCGGCATGAATTTATCGATGGTTTTAGAAGTAATGAATGCTAGACAATTCAGTGAGCCTGATGTAGCTGCCTTATTAAATACGGGCAAAGATGGCATTGCCGACTTAAAGAAAGTTCTGGAAAACGCCTAATGATAAAGTGTTTAGTGTCAGACCTTGATGGTACCTTATTACAAAGAGATGAAACGATAGCGGCAAGAGACTTAGCTGCTATATCTAAGTGGATAGAGACAGGTCACAGATTTTGGGTAGCTACTGGTAGACCCGTCAAAATGTACGAACGTCTACATGAACTTGGCATTTATCCCGAGTACATGCTCGCTAGTACAGGAGCCGTTATAACTGATGGCAAAAATACGGATGTTGTCGGCAAGATTGATGAGGAAGTCGGAAGACGTCTTATTGGCTTTTTAGATGGGTATCCTGAAACGGACTACGCCATAGATGCAGCAAATAACAGTGTTTTTTATGGTAAGACAAGTTACGGTTACTTCAATAGTCATATGAGGAAAAGACCTGAAACCGTATTAGAGGGAAAGACCTTCTTTGATAGCGATGACGTAATGATTAAAGTCTTTTCTGTCTCACGCAATGATGAGATATCGCATGCCCTAAAAAATGAGATAGCCGAGGTATTTGCAGATGAGCTAGTTACCTATACGGTTGACAATGGTTGCCTTGATATTCTATCTGCTAGGACTGGCAAATGGCCTTCGATTGCTCGTGTTGCGGATAAAATCAGCTTATCGACCAGTGAGATTGCCTGCATTGGCGATGAGGGAAACGACATCGAGATGATATCAGCATCAGGTATTGGCTTTGCGATGGCCAATGCCCGTGCTGAAGTCCTTATCAAGGCTGATTACATAGTCAAAGATGTCGCTGAAGCTATTGAGATATTATTGGCTAAGTAGTTAGTTACCCGGGGAATAATTTATTGTAACTACTTTAAATAATTCCGAAAACTATGTGAAATGATGGGATGGAAGCTTGACTTTCTGTAAACGATACCATTACAGTTGAGTCAGGAGGAACTTTGTATGAGTAATTTAGTTTTGGGTATCGTCCTTGGCCTTTATGTCGGTCTAGGACAGGTATCTGCGCTATCAGGCGTATCACTCAATAACATCCTATGGGCCGGTGTTATATCCGGTATAATGGTAGGAGATCCTGCTACTGGTTTCCAAGTAGCATCGGCTTGTTTATTGATGAACCTCGGCTTCTATACTTATGGAGGAGCCACAACGCCTGACTACGTAGTCGGTACTGTATTCGGTACTGTTATTGCTGCGAGAACGGGTAGTTATGATGTCGGTCTCAGTATCGCCGTTTCACTGGCCCTACTTATGTCCCAGATGGACATCTTGGGTCGAGCAACTACCACTGTCTTCCAGCACTTAGGTGAGGCCGCTCTTGCCAAAAATAAGATCGGCACATTTGAGGTATGGACGCTATGTGGCACATTACCATGGATTTTATCAAGAGCCATTCCGGTATGCCTGGGTATGCTTTTGATTGATAGCGTTGAGGTATTTGCTAACTTCGCTAACTCCATTGCTTGGGTATCCAATGGTTTAGGTGTCGTTGGTGCGGCATTACCGGCTGTCGGTTTCGCTTTACTATTATCCTATATGGATATCAAGAAGTACTGGCCGTTCATGGTCATCGGTTATGTTGGATATGGCTATCTAGGTTTAAACACTATTGCACTAGCAATCGTTGGTGCAGCCCTAGGTGCTCTATTCATGAAACAGTATGTTGGAGGTGCTAATAATGGCTAGAACTAATAATAAACTCTCTAAGAAAGCCCTAAGCAAAGCTGCACTACGTTACAATGTATGTCTACAGTGGTGTTGGAACTATGAAAAGATGCAAGCCGCTGGTTATGCATATGCTATGGTTCCAGCCTTCAAAGAACTATACGATGACAATGATGAAATCTGCCGTCATCTAGAAAGACATATGCAGTTCTATAACACTAACCCATGGGCTGGTGCTTTACAGTTTGGTGCTTCGCTAGCTCTTGAAGAGACTTACCAATGTGAAGTTGCCGATAGCTTAAAAGTCGCCCTAATGGGCCCACTGGCCGCTATTGGTGATACAGTTTCAGCTGTTTTACTCAGTCCACCACTTAACATCCTAGCTGCCTCATTAGCATCAGAGGGCAACTGGTTGGCTGTTATAGTAGCTATCCTACCGACATTAATCACCTTTGTTATTCGTTGGCCATTATTCAGATATGGTTATCGCAAGGGTGAAGAGGTAATCAGTGATGTTGCGGCTACTAGTACATTTGAAAACCTACAGGTTGCTGCCAGCATCTTAGGTATTACCGTTATCGGTGGTTTCGTACCATCTATCTTGTCTTCGCTATATATCAACGATATAACAATCGGTAGTATCGTCAATGAATCCGGCGAGACCGTCGCCAACACTGTTGCGATTCAAAGTATGTTAGATCAAATCTTGCCATACTTACTACCAATTGCCTTAGTTACTATGTGTTATTTACTGATTAAGAAGTTCAAGTTATCACCATTAAAAACTATCTTAATTCTCGTAGTTATTACATTTGTTCTTGGTGCCTTAGGCATCATGGCTAAGTAATCAGATAGTAACTATTTAATAGATACAACGTTATCTAAAATGTCTGATGATAGTGGCTGGCTTTAATAAGCCAGTCACTATCACGGATTTACTAATAAGCACTTTAAAACTTTAGCATTATTAGTAAAATAGATTAAGTATCATTCGCTTGAATGGTAAATAGATACTTACTCAAGGCAAGACTGCCTTTGAAAATAAGATTCTATACAAAGAATTAGAAAGGAGATTGGTACAAATGTATGAAAAGTTACATTTGTATCATGGATGATGTCACATGACACAAAAAGAATCAAAGTTTATGGGGATGCTTGAGCAAAAGCTCATGCCTCTCGCAACCGTTGTGAGTAAGAACCGTTATCTGCTCACATTGCGCGATTCCTTCGCGACTATTATGCCATTACTTATTGTGGGCTCGTTTTTTACCCTTGTTGGTAGCTTCCCTATTACGGCATGGACTGATTTTCTCAGTTCAACCATGATTGGTGACCAGACTTTATCTAGTCTAATCAGCGTTCCAGCTACATGTACTGTCTCGCTGATGGCACTATTTATTGCCTTCCTTATAGGCTACAACTTTGCTGCATACGATAACCTCTCTGACCGTGTAGCAGCTGGTATGGTTACACTTGTCACATGGTTCTTACTGATGCCACTTTTTACTTCCTACACACCAGATGGCATGTCCGAGGTCTACGAAGTATCGAGCATTCCCTTTGATTGGGTTGGTTCTAAAGGTGTATTCGTGGCTATTGTGGCAGGATTTTTATCCTGTGCCTTCTATGGCATGCTTGTACATAAGAACTTGACCATCAAGATGCCTGAAGGTGTTCCACCTACGGTATCACGTGCGTTCTCTTCGCTCATTCCTATGACACTAACTTTCATCTTAGTGTGGATTGTACGTGTTCTCTTTGTAGTGACACCATGGAGTGATGTCTTCACTTTCATTTACACAGTTTTACAAATTCCTTTACAGAATCTTGGCGGTACTGTGGTAGCTCAATCACTCGTCTATCTGTTTGCCCATATTCTGTGGTTCTTTGGTATCCATGGCACCAACATCACCGGTTCAGTTTATGATCCAATTCTTCTAGCGCTATCTGCTTTGAATCAGGAGGCTGTTGCTGCAGGTGAGGCTGCTACCAACATTATCAACTATCAGTTCCAGTCTTTGTTTGCGACGATGGGCGGTGGCGGCTCTACCATATCACTTCTTATTGCAATCTTGATTTTCTGTAAGTCAGATCGCTTAAAGAAACTTGGTAAGCTATCTATTGCGCCTGGCATTTTCAACATAAACGAGCCAATCATTTTCGGTTTACCCATAGTGCTTAACCCTGTAATGCTGGTACCGTTTATCTTAGTCCCACTTTTCAACATCATTTCCACATATGCCGTCATGGCAATCGGCATTGTGCCTATCTGTAATGGTGTCACCATACCTTGGACAACGCCAGCAATCATTTCTGGTTTCTTGGTCAGTGGTTGGCAAGGTGCAATATGGCAGGTAGTTCTAATTGTCGTAGGTGTATTAATCTATCTGCCATTCATTAAGACCCTTGACAAGCAATATCTGCGTGAACAGATGAGTGCCAAGGCTGGTGAGAACGCTGATAAGACAAGCGATATAGATGCCGTCGACCTCGACAACCTAGATTTTGACTTTTAATGAAATCTGCTCAAAGGAGATATGAATGCATCGTTTAGGAATTTCGCTATATCCTGAGCACTCTACCATCGAAAAAGACACGGCTTACATGGAGCTTGCGACTAAACATGGCTTTAGTCGCATCTTCACTTGCTTGCTCTCTGTCGAAAAAGATGCCGAGAGTACTATCGAGGAATTTGGTGAGTTTATTAGGCGAGCACATGATTTAGGCTTTGCGGTTTCGGTTGATACAAACGAGCACGTATTTGAACGCTTGGGTGCTAGCCCCACTGACCTTAGCCCTTTCAAGCGGATGGGCGTAGATATCATTCGCCTTGATGGCCATTTTGGTGATATGGGTGACATGATGATTACGCGCAACCATGAGGGAATTCAAATCGAGTTTAACGCCAGTGGCAACATCGCCCTTGATCTCCTTATTGAGCGAGGTGCTGATTCTCGCAACATGGTGACCTGCCATAACTTCTATCCAGAACCTTATACGGGACTATCAGAGGAGACCTTTCAGCGCTTATCGCGGAAGTATAAGGGAATGGGCCTTACAGTAGCCGCTTTTGTATCTAGTCAGCAACCTGATACCTTTGGCCCTTGGCCAGTATTTGCTGGACTACCGACTTGCGAGGATGATCGTCGCCGTCCTATTGATTTACAAGCTCGTCATCTCATTGGCTCTGGACTTATTGATGACATCATAATCGGCAATGCCTTTGCCTCAGAAGACGAGCTTGTAGCACTTGCATCTGTGGACACTACTCGTACTACGATGCGCATTGATGTCGTCGATGATTTAAGTGAGATTGAACGGGAAATTATCTGGGATTTCGCCCATACTACGCGTGGTGATGCGTCGGCTTACATGTTGCGCTCTTCATTCCCACGTATGAAATACAAGGGTAGCACCATTGCGCCGCGTACGCTTGATGCTCCGTGCTTTAAGCGTGGTGATGTTATGATTGTAAATGACAACATGGCCCACTATCGTGGCGAGCTTGAAGTTGCACTAAAGGACATACCAAACGATGGTACTCGTAACCTCGTAGGTCGCATTCCTGAGGAAGAACAGTTCTTGCTGGAGTATATCAAACCCGAGTACGCATTTGGCTTCATTAGATAATGCGACGACAAGTTTCACAGATTTACTAATAATGTTTTAAACCTTTATCGTATTGGTAAATCCAGTAGATAAACCATTAATCATTCTAGGTTTCTCTATAGTTTATAGAAAAGGTTAGAAAGGAGATTGACACAAATGTGTGTGCATTTGTGTCATAGTAGGTATACATGAAGAAGATTTACCTGTTTTGCAGC
>CAZXIB010000003.1:0-24252 GCA_964639815.1 uncultured Thomasclavelia sp.
CACCAGAAGAAGCTAAGAAGGTCAAGGATATAGATGACCTATACATCGACATCGGTGTTTGTGATAAAGAAGAGGCAGTTGCTAAAGGTGTCAAGATTGGCGATATGGTTACTCTAGTTTCAGAGTTTAAGCCTCTAGCCAATCCCAACTACCTCATGGGCAAGGCTTGGGATGATAGAATAGGCGCCCTTATTGCCACACAGGTTGTGCGTAACTTAAAGGCTGTTGATACTAAGACTGAGGTAATGGCTGTTGGTACAGTACAGGAGGAAGTAGGTTTAAGAGGTGCTAAAACCGCCGCGTGGAAGACTAGTCCTGATATCGGTATTGCCTTAGACGTCACATTAGCTAGTGATGTGCCAGGCGCTATATTTGGCGCACCACTTGGCTCTGGTGTTACGTTAGGTGTTATGGATGGTTCGGTTATCGGCAATAGAGAACTGCTCTATTTTATGGAATCAATTTGTGAAGATATGGGTATCGATTATGTCCACGATATCTTCTTAAAGGGTGGCACTGACAGCGGTGAAATCCACAAGACTAAAGCTGGTATTGTCAATATGACCTGTTCTATACCGGCACGTGCTATACACTCCCAACGTGGCGTCATTCACCGTAAAGATGTAGCTGATACGATAACTTTACTTACTGAGTTCTGTAAGCGTGTCGATAGAGACCTATTAGAGAAGTTTAGGGCATCAAATAGATAAGGATAGAATTATCATGCAGAAGATTGACTTAGAACTATTCATAGAATATTCCTTTCTAAGTAGCTTGACTCCCTATGGGGCCAAGCTCTTATTTAACGAATTTAAACAGAATATCAAAGACAACGACTACGATGTAAGAATCCATCAGCTTGACCCCGTGACCGAAGAAGATGTGGTATTGACTGACTGGTCTAAACAGGCATCATTTGTCGTCTTGGATGATGTCTTATACTTTACAAAGTTTGATAAAGACGCTGGCCATACGCATTTTACTGACTATAAGACAGGACAAATCTGTTTCAGTATTCCGCTACAAGTGTTGGACATCAAGGTCTTTAATGCAGATAAGTTACTTGTCTTAGCACTTATTGATACGCGATATCCTGATAAGCACAAGATGACAATAGCTGAAAAGGCTGAGGTCACAAGAAAAGCCAGAGAAGATGAAGACTATCTCATCTTTGATGAGTATCCGTTTTTCTTTAATGGGCTTGGCATCATCAACTATCAAAGACATGGTCTATTCTTAGTCGATAAGAAGACTAATGAAGTTACGAGACTTACCTCAGCCACGATGAATGTCGCATCCTTTGATTTTAAAGAAGACAAGGTTGTCTTTTCCGGTATTGACTATGAGTCCTTTATGGGCAAGTGGTCAAAGGTCTACGAGATAGATACGAAAGACAACAGTGTAAAGACACTATTTGATGGTGATGATATGCAGATACAGCATGTCTTTTATAGTGAGAAGGCTGTTACTGTCGTCGGCACCTTTGGTAAAGACTATGGGGCAATGGAGGCTAGTAAGTTCTATGAGCTAGTCGATGGTAAGATGGAATTAGTCTTTGACTCTGAGCACTCTCTATATAACTCGGTTGGTAGTGATTGTCGCTATGGTCGTCTTAAAAACTTCCTAAAACATGATAACGTCGCCTATTTCATCACTACTATCGGCTCTAATAGTGTCGTTCTTAAGTATGAGAGTAAGAGATTAGAGACTTACTTAGATAACATCGGTAGTACCGATGATATGTGTTTTATTGGTGAAGACATCTATACCATAGCGATGAGGGGGCAGAAGCTACAAGAGGTCTATGACAAGGACGGCAAGGCTCTGACTTCGCTTAATGAAGATGTCCTAAAAGGCAGGTATGTCGCTAAGCCCATAAATGTTAAGGTTGATAAGCCAGTACCTATTGAAGGTTGGGTACTACTACCAGAAGACTACGACACATCTAAGACATATCCGGCCATCTTAGACATTCATGGTGGGCCTAAGACGGCTTATGGCGAGATATTCTATCACGAGATGCAATACTGGGCTTCTTGTGGCTATATTGTCATGTATTGTAATCCAAGAGGTTCTGATGGCTATGGCAATGCCTTTGCGGATTTGCGGCGCAATTTTGGCAAGATTGACTATGAAGACATCATGGACTTTGTCGATAAGGTCTGTGCTGACTTTGCGGTTGACAAAGAAAGATTGGGTGTTACCGGTGGCTCTTATGGTGGCTATATGACTAACTGGATTATTGGGCATACGGATAGATTTAAGGCTGCTGCTAGTCAGAGGTCTATCTCTAACTGGATATCGATGGTCTGCGCCAGTGACTATGGTATTGATTTTCCTATCGAACAAGAATACGCCGACCTCTATAACTGCCAAGAAGAACTCTGGGATATGTCACCACTTAAGTATGCCAATAATGCTAAGACACCAACACTCTTTATTCATTCAACAGAAGACTATCGCTGTCCCATCCCAGAGGGCATACAGATGTATACCGTCTTGAAGTGTCGCGGTGTGCCTAGCAAGTTAGTAGGTTTTATTGGCGAAAATCATGAACTATCACGTAGTGGTAAGCCACATCATCGTATCAGACGCTTAAAAGAGATAAGTGAGTGGTTGTTTAAATACATAGGTTAGGAGGCTATATGGAATTTGACTTAAAAAAACGACATCATTACTACTTCAATGAGATAAGTAAGATACCCCATGGTTCTTATAACGAGAAGGCCTTAAGCGACTATCTAGTCGACTTTGCCAAGAAACACAGTTTTAAGTGGGTTCAAGATGAGATGGGCAATGTCGTCATCTATAAAGATGGTAAAGGTGCTCAAAAAGAAGCTGCTCCTATTATCATCCAAGCCCACATAGACATGGTTGCGGAAAAGAATAAGGACTCTAATCACGACTTTGAAAAAGACCCGCTTGACTTATATGTCGAAGATGGTTTTTTGAAGGCCAGAGGTACCACACTGGGTGCCGATGATGGGACAGGTGTGTGCTATATGTTGGCGATACTAGAGGATGAACAGTTAGTTCATCCGCCACTGGAGTGTTGTTTTACGGTACAAGAAGAGGTGGGTCTATTAGGTGCGCAAGTTTTAAAGGCTGAATACTTTAATGCTAAGCGAATGATATCGCTAGATGGCGGAGGTGAAGTTACAACTGGTATTAGTGCTGCCGGCGGCATTATCTTTGAAGCTCGAAAAGAATTAAAGAAAGAAGCTGTTTCAGGCCCTGTATATAACTTAGCTATTAGAGGACTCTTAGGTGGTCACTCGGGTGGTGAGATTGATAAGGAGCGTGGTAACGCCAATGTCTTAGCTGTACGCATGTTAGTGGAGACTGGCGATGAGCACATTCGCCTAGTTTCTATAGATGGTGGTCTAAAAGATAATGCCATCCCCAGAGAATGCGATGTCACTTTTTGTACATCACTATCAGAAGAAGAGTTGGTGGCAAAACTTAAGGCCAGTGCTGAAGCTATCTCTACAGAACTGGAGTTCTCTGATGCCGGCTTTAACTTTGTTTTGAGCGAAGGCGAAAGTTCTTATGTCTTAAGTGAGGCCGACAGTAAAGAGCTATTAGACTTCATGTATCTCATGCCCAATGGCATGATGCACAAGTCCATGGCCATACCGGGTCTAACCATCACATCACTAAACTTCGCCGTCACTAAGACAACAGATAATGCCATTGTCATTACTTCATCTATCAGATCGGCCTTAGAAAGTGGTATCGATAATCTTGTCGGTATCCTAAGTAGACTAGCCGATAAGTGTTCATTAGATTACTCTACTTCTGCTCGCTATCCTGGCTGGAACTATCGCAAGGTGTCTAAAATGCGCGAAGTATTTGCTAAGGTACTAAAGGATAGTACAGGTAAAGAGCTAGTAGAGATAGCGGCTCATGGTGGCAATGAATGTGGCGTCTTTTCCGGTCTAATTCCGGATATCGACATCATTACGCTGGGCCCAGTCACCTTTGATATCCATACACCGAAGGAGCGTCTTGACCTAGCTTCTTTCGATAGATCATTTGCGATGCTTAAAAAAGTCTTGGAGGAATGTTAAATGAAAAAAGGAATAGTCATCATATTAAGTGGTGCATCATCAGTAGGTAAGGGTGATATTCGTGATGCCTTATTGAACGATAAGGATCTCGATCTCTATTACTCCATCTCAATGACAACTCGCCCTAAAAAAGAAGGGGAGGTCGATGGCAAAGATTACTACTTTGTCTCCTATCAAGAGTTCGCTGAAGCGGTAAAAGATCACAGTCTTTTAGAGTACACCGAGTTTAATGGTTACTACTATGGCACTCCTAAAAGTCAAGTCGAGTTCTTGTCTTCTATTGGCAAAAACGTCCTTATTGAAGTTGAGGCCCAGGGTGTTGGCCCGATAAAGCTCAACTTACCTGACTCTATTGCCTTCTTTGTCATGCCAGAGTCTATAGAAGAGCTTGAAAAACAAATTTACACCATCTATAAGGACGATGAGGCCAGTGCTCGCAATCGTCTCAGCAAGGCCAAGATGGATATGGAGATTGCCTCGCTCTTTAAAAATGTCGTCTATAACTCTGACCCTGAAAAGGCCCATCAAGAGATAAAGGCTGTCATCTTAAAGGAGATGGCTAAGGGGTAATTTATGGATATCTACACAGTTGACAAAGAGGTCGTCAGTACGGACTCTTTAAAAGATAAGATTGTCTCATATCGGCAAAAAGAGAAGATTTTAGACGATTGGTTAGTTAAACGTCTAGACACTATCTTGCCTAAAGTCATGAAACGAAGTGGCATCGATACATGGGTTGTTGCCTGTAATGAGTACAATGAAGACCCGGTATTAAAGGCCTTAGTGCCCTGCGCCATGATGACAGCGCGACGCCTAACTATCTTAGTCTTTCACCTAGAAGGTGATAAGGTCAAAAGAATGGCCCTAACAAGACCTGGTATTGGCCTTGATGGCATCTATGAGTCGGTATGGACTAACCAAAAGGGTTCACTGTGGCAAGACCCTAATAGTCCTATTCCACCTGAAACACAATTTGAGTGCTTGGTGCGTATCTTAAAGGAATGCAAGGCTAAAAAGATTGGTCTAAATCTATCAGAGCATTTCGCCTTTGGTGATGGACTTAGCCATACCCTGTATAGACAAATAATGGAGGCTATGGATGATGAGCTCAGGTCAAAGATAGTCTCAGCAGAAAAGGTCTGTGTTGGCATCTTAGAGACAAGACTTCCCGAAGAAATGGATGCCTACCATGGCATCATGCAGATAGCTCATACGATGATAGCTGAAGCCTTTTCTAGTAAGGTTGTCATGCCCGGGGTTACCACTAATCTAGATGTTAAGTACTGGATGATGCAAAAGGTCATTGATTTGGGCTTAGAACCTTGGTTCGACTTTGAAGTATCGATAAAACGAGCTCATGTTGGAGATATAAGGGACGATGTAATAATGCCTGGTGATTTATTACACTGCGATGTCGGGCTGAAGTATTTGAATCTATGCACCGATACCCAAGAGAACGCTTATGTCTTGAAGGTGGATGAAGAGGATGCACCCGAAGAAATCAAGAATTTGATGAAGACCGCAAACCGTCTTCAAGATATAACTCTTGAGCAATTCAAAGAGGGTCGTACTGGCAATGAAATCTTAAAGCTGGCCCGGGAAAAGGCGATAAGCGAGGGCATCAAACCGTCGATATACACCCACCCAATCGGCTATCATGGCCATGGTGCTGGCCCTACTATTGGTCTTTGGGACAAACAAGAAGGTGTCCCCGGTAATGGCGACTATAAGCTCTATAACGATACAGCCTACTCCTTAGAGCTCAATTGTACTTGCGATATTCCCAGTTGGGGTATTGAGACAGCCTTTTGCGCTGAGACTGATGTCTTGTTTCGCGATGATAAGACCTATTTTATCTACAAGCGTCAGGATAACTTTCATCTAATCAAATAGTGTCCTTTAAGAAAGATTACATAAGGCGTCTATACGTCATTGTTGCCTTATATTCACTGTTTGCCAACTTTGCCCATCCGGTAACACCGACCTTTATACAAGACTTAGGTCTCAATGACTACATGTTTGGTGTGGCCTTTGCCTGTATGTCGCTTACTAACTTTCTGTTTTCACCTTTTTGGGGTCAGATAGCAAGAAGAGTGGGATACATAAAGGTGCTGTGTGTTTGTTATGTGGGGTATGCACTGGCACAGTTAGCCTTTGGCTTAGCTACCACAGAGTTTATGATTATTATTGCAAGACTTATGGGCGGCATGTTTATTGGTGGTATATCAGTCATTCATATCTTGTATATCATCGATAAGTCAGACAGCCAGACTGTAGGACAGAATCTAGCTAATAGTGTCACAGTCAATGTGGTTGTATCGGCCTTTGGTTATATGGTTGGTGGTCTACTTGGTGATATTGATATCTTCTTGGCCTTTATGGCTCAAGCTGCAGGACTATTATTTACTGGGGTGGTCTGTTGGATGTTGTTAAGGGGGACAGATGAGGCAAAAACTAGCATTGAATTAAAAGAGGTCATACGCGACTCAGACCCGTTTAAGGCCTTACTAGCTTCTAAGAAGATTATGTCATTTATGATAGCTTTGTTTTTAGCAGTTTGTACCCTTACATCCTTTGCCTCGACTTCTTATGAGCAGTGTTTTAACTATTTCATAAAAGACCAATATGGTTTTCCACCATCTTACAATGGTCTTCTCAAGGCCTTAGTTGGCATCATTACCTTAGTGGCTAATATGACGATATGTCGAATGCTTATGAAGAAGACGGATATAACGCGGACTATTATACCAATCTTGACTATCTGTTTCATGGCGATGGTATCAATTGTCGTTATTGGCGAAGTCGTTCCCTTCATCCTCATGAATATCGTCTTCTTTGGCTTTAATGCCGTTTATCAACCATTATTACAAGCGACCATCAGCCTTATTAATAAAACTGACGATGGTATATTGGTCGGTCTATATAACTCAATGCGCTCTTTGGGCAATGTTGGGGGTTCGCTCATCGCTGGTCTAGTCTATGGCCTAGGTGCTAAGATGGCCTTTGTCTTAAGTGCCATCGCCTTTCTTTTGGCGGTGATTATCGCGACGATGTTTTATATTTCATACCGCCATCAAAAGACATCAGCCTAAGAGATTTTGTAATTTATAAGAAAAGGGGGGGTTACATGCATAAGAAGAGGTTAGAGAAGTTATTAGAAGTTATGCAAAAGGAGGGCATTGATGGTGCTTTCTTTGCGACGGGGCCTAACTTCCAGTACTTATTAGATGCTCGTTGCCTAAAGTGGCAACGTCTTCAGATGAACAATATCGCTGACTTATCATCAGCCATCACCGTACCTGATTGTTTGTTGTATGTAGAAAGTACTGGTAAGACTCATCTATTTGTCATACCTGATAGAGTCAATGATTTTACTGATGAAGAGAATATCCATGTCTACTATCTCGATAGGATGTGTGATGGTGTTGAAAGAGTCGTTAAGGGAAGTAAGTTCGCTATTGATGTTCCATGTCGTAAGTACATCGAAGAGATGATAGAAGGCTTTGGCGTAAAACCTAGCTTTGTCGACGGGGAAGAGCTTATGCGCCCCTTTAGAATGATAAAAGACGAAGAAGAGATTGAAACACTAGAAGCTAACGCCCGCTTTACTGATGAGGCTATAAAGTGGCTTATCAGTCAGTTTAAAGAAGGTATGAGTCAATACGAGGCAGAGGATTTGCTCATGCAATATGCCTTTGATAAGGGCTGTCCTGACTTTGCCTTTGATCCAACTGTCGGTTTTATCACTAGAGGTGAAAAGCCCACTGAAGAGCCAAGCTTTGACCATAAGCGGACTTTGGTATCAAGCACAGGCATAGCCTTTGATATTGGTTTTGTCCGTGATGGTTATTGTAGTGATTGGGGTAGAACTGTCTTTTATGGCAAGGCACCAGCTTTATTAAAGGATGGTTATGTCGCCTTACAAGCTGGACAAATCAGTATGATAGAGCACATTGTTCCTTATAAGACCAACATCAATGAACTATACGGTTTTGTAGCTGAAGAAGTAGAGAAACGCGGTTATAGCGACTATTTACGCTACAAGGATATTGGTGCCTTAGGCCATCAGATTGGCATTGAGTGTCATGAGTTTCCGATGCTTAACAATAGCGTAGACTGTATCTTGAAACCGGGCATGGTCTTCTGCAGTGAACCAAAACTGTGGTTTCCTGGCGAAATATATATGCGGGTTGAAGATATGGTCTTGGTCACCGAAACTGGTGCTCGCTCACTATCGGTATTTGATAGAGAACTATTCGAGATATAAAAAGAGCTCAGCAGAACTGGGCTCTTTTCACAAGCTAAGCAAGTTTATCTAAGATGGCATGAATCTTTTTATAGTCAGGGAACTTATGTCTATTGGCGGCTATGGCCTTTTTTATCCGCTCAACTATTTTTTCATTGGGATGATTACCAGTTAAGATATATCTATCAATATCTTCATAGCTAAGACCAAGCTCTTCTTCATCGCTTTGACCATCCCAGAGGTCAGCCGAAGGGGCTTTGGTCAGTATCTCATTTATGACACCAAGGCGTTTAGCCATGAGTCGAACTTCGGTTTTAGTTGAAAAGGCTAGAGGGTCATAGTCATACGCCCCATCGCCCCATTTGGTAAAGTAGCCCATGACAATCTCGGAGAGATTACCTGTACCGATGACATAGCCGTTATTAGCTTGAGCGAGATAGTATAGTGTTGTCATCCTTACTCTTGGCAAGATGTTGGCCTTGGCCAGTTTGTTTTCAGCATTTACGGCATCGACATCTTGAGCATTTTTGACAAAGGCATCGGCGATGGCGCTGATATCGATTTGGTAAAGAGGTATAGAAAAGCTGTCACATTGTTTAGCGGCATCATTTACGCCAGCGCTACGACTAATAGAGCCAGTGGCATGATAGGGCATAGACACAGCTACAACTTCAACTCCTGCTTTTTTACAAAGGCCGGCAACAGTTGCACAATCAATGCCACCACTCATCCCCAAATAAAAGCGAGAGAAGTTGTGATTAGCTTTAAAGTCTTGTATTTCTTTTACGAGGGCATCAATCTTAGCGTCGATGCCTTTTTCAATGTCTAATAAGTATTGCATGTTATCCTCCGTTGTATAAGTTATTATTTTTGATATATTCTATGACATCATCTCTGATGATGTAACGTAGACTCCTATTTTCCCTGATGTAGTCTCTAACTAAAGTTGAGCTTATCGTTGTCGCTACGATGTCTTCTAAAAAGAAGAAGCTATCGGGGTGTTTTTCGTATATGATGGGAGTAGTGCCTGTTATACCGTATCTGGGATAGACGATAATCTTAGCCTCTTCTATGAGCTTATAGGGCTCGTGCCAAGTATCTAGGTTAAGAAAGTTGTCATAGCCAATGGCTATTGCCATATCTTTATAGCCATCTTTCCTTAAATAACGCACTGTCTCTAAGGTAAAGGCTTGTCGACCCACTTCTTTAAGGAATCTCTCTTCTACATCAGATACATAGAAGTTCGCATTATCTTTTGTAGCCAGCTCTAGCATACGCATTCTGTCTTTAAACGACGTCTTTAGACTATCTTTCTTATAGAGATCAGTGACTGGTACAAAGATTACATCAGCCTCACACCTATCGCTTATGGCCTCAGCTATGATGAGGTGGGCGTTGGTAATAGGGTCAAAGCTTCCGGGAAAAATTACTTTCATGCGTGTTTTCGAAGTAGATCATCTAGGACAGCGTATAGCTTCTCAGTGAGGTCAACGTAGTGCTTATGAGGGTTATAGAAGCGTTTTTCTTCTTCCCATACTGTGGAGAGTTGTTTGGTCGTACGCTCCTTTATCTTCTTTATACTTGGCATATCATAGACGAGCTTACCATCTTTGAAGATTGTCTCTTGCAAGGGTACGATAGTCGCATCTTCATCTATGTGATAGCTCTTATATGGTCGATTCGGTTCTATTAGAACAGTATCCTTATCGACCTTTTCATCATGTAGAGCTAAGACATCGACCATACCGATACCAGAGCTATCATAGATGCGATAAGGTCGCTTGAAACCCGGCATACTTAACTTACTACTATTGTCGCTAACCTTTATCTTAGCAATCCATTTATCTGCTTCTTTTATGGCGACTAGCTTATAGACACCAGTTAAGATTGGGTCTGACTTAGCAGTGATAAGTCTTTCACCGATGCCATAAGAATCAATGGCAGCATCTTGGTTAGCCATAGAATACAGTAAGTGCTCATCGATACTGTTAGAGACGATGATGGATGTATCATTTAGCCCAGCATCATCTAACATCGACCTTGCCATTTTTGAAAGATAGGCTAAGTCACCACTATCGATGCGGATGCCTTTTAGCTTATGACCTTTTGGCTCTAATACTTCTTTAGCTACTTTTATTGCGCATGGTACCCCAGATTTTAGGGTATCGTAAGTATCGACAAGTAATGTGCAGTCATTAGGATAGCATTCAGCATAGGCTTTAAAGGCCTCGTATTCATTATCGAAGAATTGTATCCAAGAGTGAGCCATTGTACCAACAGCAGGAATACCGAATAGCTCATCAGCCTTGATGGTAGCCGTAGCAGCACAACCGCCGATATAAGCCGCTCTAGCCCCATATACCGCTGCATCATAGCCATGGGCTCTTCTAGCCCCAAACTCCATGACCGTCTTATCGCCAGCCGCTCTAGCGATGCGACTGGCCTTAGTGGCGATGAGACTTTGATGATTTATCGTCACCAGCAACATCGTCTCTAGTATCTGCGCCTCACATATCGGCGCTACAACGGTGATTAATGGGACATTGGGATAGACTATGGTTCCCTCGGGTACGGCATAGATATCACCAGTGAACTTAAAGTCTTTAAGGTAGTTAAGATAAGCTTCGTCAAAGATGCCTCTTTTTCTAAAGTATTCTATGTCTTCCTCAGTAAAATGTAAGTCCTGGATATATTCGATGAACTGTTCTAGACCAGCGGCTATGACGTAGCCACCATTATCAGGAACCTGTCTATAGAACATATCAAAGACGACTTCTTTATCACTATAGCCTAGCTTCCAAAAACCATTGGCCATAGTAAACTCATAGAAGTCAGCCAGGGTAGCTAGCGATCTATCCTTCCACATATCTCCTCCCTTATATGTCTATCTTTATCTATGTTTAGTATCATATCAGCAGTTAAAGATGAGCTTAAAACAAGGTCAAAGTTACAACTGTCGACGCGCTCATAGTGTTCAATACTCATCTGTAATGATATGCCACTCATCGCTTTTCTCGTGATGAGACCTTCTTTTAAGCCTTCCTTATCCGCTTTTAAAAAGAGGCTATAGTCAGCCATAGACCTTAAGTCACGCCACTTATCTTTATCTAGTAGTAGATAGTTGCCCTCAATAATCACAATAGGAGCTTTTATGGTATAGACATCTTCAACTGGGTCGTGTTGACTTCGACTGTAGTGTGGCCAGCTTACTATCTCCTCTTTCTTTAATAACGAAATATAGTCGGTTAGCTTTCGTGCATCGAAGGTATCAGGTGCACCCTTGACAGTCGCCAGTAAGGGTTTTGTCGCATCGTCATCGATGTGATGCGTCATTAAATAAGCATTATAATGATGAAAACCATCGATACCGACAGCTTGAAGATTGATGTCGTTATCCTTAGCAAGCAGTTCCAAGTAAGCAGCTAAAGTTGACTTACCGGTACCCGGACCGGCTGCAATATAGCATATGACTCTTTCACCCTTTGCCTTATACATCGCCTCTAGTCTTTTAAGAAATGGCAATAATACATCGCTGACATCCTCTTTAAAGAAACGAGCTTTTATATCTATATCATTTACTGTCAAAGCAACCAAAGACATGGCCATATTATATCAGTTCATCCCTTTGATGAATGCTTATAAGTGCACAAGGGGACACTGAATACATCTTACTCTTTAGCTAAAGAAGCAGATGAATATAAGAAAGGCCCGCTTTGCGGAGGACGCTTAATAAAACGCAAGGGGCCTTATGGCGAGTTTTTGGGGGTGCTCAAATTATCGTGAAAACGGATGTAAATACACTAGAAGGTTGGCTAAAGCTTCTATTCAGCCCCATAAAGAAAAAAGCTCGGCATAATAGCCGAGCAAGTTTTAGATGTCTATACTAGTCCACTTACCTCTGTGGTAGCGAATACTGAAGAAGATGAAACGTGATAGCTGGTCACTTAAAACACCAATCCAGATACCGGTTAGGGCAAGGTCTACGATGCCACCGGCTAAGCCCCAAGTTACAACCGTCCTAATGATGGCGACAGATATAAGTGAAGCAAATAGCGTAAACTTGGCATCGCCAGCACTTCTTAGACAACCCGAGTATATTGTTTGCGATATCTGGAAAATCATGATGATAGCGATGAAGTTCATGATGAGAACGCCCATATCTAACACATCGGGGTCATCAAAGAACAGTGCGAACAAGTCTCTACCAAAGAAGAAGATTATGACCATGAGAACTATCGATATCGCAAGACCTATGAGCTGACAAATGGTACCATAGCGTTTAGCCAGAGCGGCATCTTTCTTACCAAGACTTTGACCAATAAGTGCTACGGCTGCTACTTGCATGCCATTACCGAAGGAAAAGGACAGCGATAAGAAGTTCATACCTACTTGGTGGGCGGCAAATGGGTCAGTACCAAGCCCTGCCGCTACGATGGCGGTTGTCAAAAATCCAACTCGCATAGCTATATTCTCTAAGAAGAAGTTGGTAGACAAATTAACGATACTGCGAAGACAGTCTACTGTCGCCTTTATCTTCTCTTTAATGATAAAGGGCAAAGACATATAGCTATTCTTATTAAAGAGAGAGAGAATTGACATGAAGCAGGCAACAACTGTACCCAAGACCGTTGCCACTGCAGCACCAAATAGTCCCCAAGCCGGGAAACCAAAGTGACCCTCTATCAGCAAGTAGTTGAAGATAATGTTTACGACACTACTAGTGATATTGGTGGTCATGGCAATCTTTGTATTACCACTACCGCGTTGAGCAGCGTTTATCGCAAGTGACAAAACATTGAAGATCATACCCCCTTGAATGACCTGGAAATAGACGACAGCGCTCTCATGAGTATCGCTATTGGAACCGCACCAGCTAATAATCGTATCAGCGCCCAAGACAGTGATGACCGTTATGACAAGGCAAGCCACTACCGTAAATATCAGCGATGTAAACAGTATCTCATTGGCATTGTAACGGTTGTTTTGACCAAATCTACGGGCAACTAGAGCACTAATAGCGACATTAACGGCTAAGAAGAGTGTCAGTGCGATAAACTTCGGTTGTGTCGTTAGACCGACTGCGGATACAGCCGCTGTACCAAGGCCTGATACCATGAGAGTATCAATCATACTGGCTAAGGACACAAAGAAGTTTTCCAAGACAGCTGGCCAAGCCATCTTAAAGGCACTTTTGAACAGTGCACTATTTTCGGTTGCTATATCCATGGACACTATTATACTCTTGCCTGTAAAAAGTGCTTAATAAACTTTGTTTTTGTAGTGGAAGAGATAAGAATCGTGATATAGGCAGCTACTTATGCTGTATGATAAAGGTATGAGACAGATAGATGACTTTTCTTATCGCTTAGGTGTGATGGATTGTTTTAATGAGATGGTAAGGGCTGGTCTTAAGCCCATGGCTCTTGCCCACCCATGTAAAGACAGGGAAGAAAGGGATAATCTTCTGCCCTATGTAATCCCCATTGTCACAAAATATGGAAATAAATATTACCTCGATGATGAGCCACTTTTAACAGACCTATTCCCCTTGTCCCAAAACAAAAACACCTTCAACATTATCTTCTATCGCGAAGATAAGACGATAGAAGCTTATATAGACCTAAAAGTAGCTAAGGCTAAAGCTGTAGAAGAAGGCATCTATGAAGATAAAAGAAAAGCGATAGCCTATGACTTTGGTCACCTTTTAGGCTATCGCGATGATGATATAGCTAGGTATATAGCTGATAATAACGAAAAGGAATGAGCTAGTCGTCTTTATGTAGCTCAGCAAAGCGCTTTTGCATCGTTGGGCTATTTTTAGTTAGACGTTTGATACTTAGCTCCTCGGCCTTATTATTGGCAAGGCGGAGGTTGTTTTCAGAAGAAAGAAGGGCCTCTTTGGTCTTCTGTAAGTGATAAATCGTCTTATCGATTTCTTCAATAGCCTTATTGAAGCGTTCACTAGCTAGTCGGAAATTACGACCAAACTTTTCTTTGAACTCATTCATGTTTTCTTCAAAGTGCGAGATGTCGATGTTTTGTTCGCGGACGACCTGTAGCTCACGTTTATAAGACAGGGCGTTATTAGCCGCATCGCGCAAGATAGTGATTATGGGGATGAAGTATTGGGGTCTTATGACATACATCTTGGGATAGCGATAGGACATATCCACGATACCGACGTTGTATAAATCGCTATCGCTCTCTAACATCGATACCAGCACCGCATACTCACAACCTTTTTCGCGTCTATCCTTATCGAGTTCTTTTAAGAAGTCTTCGTTTTTGTGTTTGGTGGCTGTTGTGTCACTTTCATTTTTCATCTCAAACATTATCGACAAGACTTCTATACCATCTTCACTCATCTCTTTGAAGATATAGTCGCCCTTACTACCACTTCTGATGTCGTTATCTTTTTCGAAGTAGGCATTTTTAAAGGCAGTGGCTCTAAGCTTATTGAACTCGTTTTCGCAATGCCTTTCTAAAGATTCGCCAATCATCTTCGTCGACTGGCGAGCCTTGAAGTCCTTATAAAAAGCAATCTCTTCATCTTTATGTCTTAGCTCGTCAGCATAGCGGTCATTTAGTGACCTTTCCTTTAGTTCCCATTCACTTTTAGCTAATACCATCTCATTCTTCAGAGCTAAAACTTCTTTCTCTTTAGTGGCAAGAGCGTCTTTTACTTTTGTTTCATTGGTTACTTCGGCCATAGCGATATCGTTTTTGAGACTAGCTATTTCAAGGTCTTTGGCTTGTAGGCTCTCTTTTAGCTTGGCAGTATTTTCGAGGTCTATACGCTCAAGCCTCGCCTTGAGTTCATCTATCTCTTTGTCTTTTTGATTATTAGCCTGAATCAAAGCTAACTCTAGGTCAGACTTGGCCTTAGTCTCAAGTTCTTTTAGCTTATTGCTGAGTTCGTTTATGGCGGCTTCTTTTTCGCTTTCAGCAATCTTCCTGGCATCAGCTAGAGCTCTTTGGTAGTTTTGCTGGCGCACTTCAATCTCTTTTTGGAATTCTTTGTCGCGGACTTGCTTGACGATGGCGGCATAACCTGACTCATCAACTGCAAAGACATTTCCGCATTTTGGACATCTTATATCTTGCATATGTTCACCTCGCCATCATTCTAACACTTAAGGGTTGTACGTGGTTGAAGTGTTGCGTCTAAAAGAGAGAGTGTTTGAAAAAGATGATAAAAATACACCACAGCACAGTGATTAAGGTCGTAAGTTGTGAAAGGTGATGCATCTTATCAAGTGTAGAGATTTCGCGCGGAAATGTTGTAGCAGAAGGAAAAAGAGAGCACCTTTGAAGATTCCCTCTTAGTCACTTGTCGCGGTAATGACTGCCACACTGAACTATCTTTATGGTGTCGCCTTCGATACGGTAGACAATTCGATTTGCATCATCTATACGACGACTCCAATAGGCCGACAAGTCTCCACTTAGTCGTTCTGGTTTACCGATTCCTTCATATCCGTTTCGGTCGATGTCCTTGAGCAGTTGCAGTATGCGCTTGCGTGTTTTGTGGTCTTGTTTAAGCCAATACTCAAAGTCTTCCCACGCCACATCTGTCCACGCCTTAATCATCAATAGGAAGTTTATGTACGGTACCACCTGTCGCCTCCATCTGAGCGATGGACTTTCGTAGTCGAACCATATTTTCATCAGAAAAGAAAGGGTCTATCGAGACATCAAATGGTAGGCGTCTCTCACGGGTCATTTTCTTGGCGAGAATCGTGATAGCCGTAGTCATGGATAAACCAAGTTCATTACAGACCTCATCAAAGTCCTTCTTTAGGGAATCGTCCATGCGAACACTAACAGTTGTTTGAGCCATGAATGTTCTCTCCTTTCGCCAGTAATATAATATATTGTTTATGCACTGTCAATACAATGTATTAATATCCATGTATAGATGTAAGATAAAAATATGATGTCTTTATACCATAGCACAGTGATTAAGGCTGTAAGTCGTGAAAGGTAGGAGCCATCTTATCAAAGGTACATAGTTGTCGGAAACCTAGACTATAAAGATAAGATTGGGCTTCCTTAATACCATAGGCCAGATGGTCAGGTTGATGGCTGTCTGAGCCAATCGTGATAATCTTGCCACCGAGGTCTAGATATAACTTTAGGATGTCTTTTGATGGCGTGGTATCTTTTAGTCCATAGCGAGTACTTGAGGTATTAAGTTCAATGCCTTTTTCATCTTTGATGACTTGTTTTAGTATGGATGCAATGATATCTTCGATGTTTTTAAAGGGGTATTCACCAAATGGGTCATATCGGCGTATGAGATCCATATGGGCTAAGACAGAGTAATCTTTATAGTTTTGTACTATATAAGAAAGCTCTTCATAGTAAGCTTCATTACATTCTTTTTGGTTTTTGCCTTTTTGAAAGTCACCAAGGTGAAACTCAAGGTCACCAACTTGGTGGATGGATAGGAGTACAAAGTCCATTTCATATTTGTTGTATAGGTCGGTAAATTCTTTTATCGTATGTTTCTGTATGCCAAATTCAAGGCCCTTCTTTATCTTTATATCATCCTGATACTTGATAGATAGTTCTTCTAAGGTCTTGAAATAAGCTGGGTAATTGACGTTATGAATCCACTTTTCGCCATGAAAGAAATTCTGGACAGGGGAGTCATATTCATCCTTGACACCATAGTCGACATGGTCGGTAAAACATATCTCGTCTAAGCCTTTGGCTATGGCATCTTTGATGACATCTTCTATTGGGTAGTCGCTGTCATCAGAGAATTCGCAGTGTAGATGGTAATCGCAGTACATAATTAATCCTCCCTAGCGGCATTATACTCACAAAAGAATCAAAGATGTATAGAAGTCCTTGAGAAATAAGTTGGTATTTGTGGTGGTCATGGTTTTTTTGTGAGCCTTACGATATAGAGGATGATGCTGGTGCTAAACAAGGCTAAGCCAACTATCCAATAGGCATAGATTAAACGATTAGTTGTGCCATAGATTTCTAAAACTCCTTGCAGGATGCTGCCGATGGTAAGGGTAGCAATAGCGCAGTGATATAGATTTAAAGAGACTTTTGAAGGTAGAGACCGTGAAGCGAAGGCGAGTGTAAAAAAGGGAAGGGCACCTCCGGCAAGCGGAAACCCAAAGGCATAAATCATGTAATAGGAGTAAACTTCGTGGCTAAAGACTTCATATACAGCTCCAAACAAGGCACAAAATAGCGATATGAACAAATACACAAAGCCTGTCTTGGCCATGGTTTTGTGTTCTTTACTAATAGCCGATGTATACAATGTCACTCACACTCCTTTCCTTGATTGACTTTCCACTGGAAGTAGGATTATTGATAACCTCGCCATTAAAATACATGGTACTAGACCCACCGCCATCCAAGTTATAAGCTGTCACAACGCCAAGTTCTTGCATAAACTCAGCTAGCTCTAAGAGTGATAAACCAGCACTTTCATCTGTTCTTCCATCAGACACCACAAAGACATAATGCAGCTCATCGATAATACCGATTGCCGTCCGTGGATTGCTGGACTTAGCCTTGCCTACTTCGTCACCCTCAGAAACGGCAACAAGGCCATCTATTATAAGTGCCGGGCCAAAGGATAATATCTCCCTAGCTCCGTTAGCCAGAAGTTCCTCGGCTGTAATTTCATCTTCACTTATAATCTCGAAACTACCATCTTCATAGATGACGAGATCTGTCTGTCCTGACTTGGCATCGCTTCGATAGAGTACGCCACCACGCAAAACATAGCCCTCTTCTTGAGCGCCGTAATAATCGCCATTGATAGCCAAGATAGCACCTACACTTTCGGCAATTTCTGATGTCTTAGCGGTCACATTACGTCCATAAGCGTTTTGGGCAAAGGCTGTTTGCAGGTATTCGCTAGAAGAGAGAACGATGTCCGCTACATAAATTGAAGTGTCGTATTCTCTGTATTCGGTGATTGTTATGGTGATGTTTTCATCGCTATAAGTATTTTCGGTGATGATTACTTCATTACTAGTGTTTTGTGTCTCTTCGGAGTCAGTTGACTCTGAGCTTGCATCAGCCACCGTCACATATACTCGTGAAATCACAAAGGTATCCATTAGAAAGTAGATGCTAAACATCAGTAGTAATACACCATATAAGATTACCAACCAGTATCGTCTCAAAAACATATGTCTCTCACCTCATTTCTGATTTGTTTTCTCGCGGCGGAAGATAAACTTCCTTTGCATCAACCAACTTACAAAGAAGAAAAGGATTTCCGTAATTAGCTTTGCTATATAGCGATTTGTACTTAACAAATCTACAAGTATATGAAGTATAAGGGTATTGGCAGCTAAGATAGAGGCAGCCAACACAGCATACTGCAAAGCCGATTTAGCGATTAGGGCATTGCTTTGAAAGACCAATCTGCGATTCATAGTATAATTAACGCTAGCACTAACTAGGCGCGCTCCAATATTGGCAATAAGAAGGCTATATCGGCTTTCCATACCAGAAGTTAACGCTGTAAGTAGGCTAAAAAGGCCATAATCAACGATAAAACTGCTGAGTGAAGAAGCGGAAAACTTCAAGATTTCTTTATAGATACGATAAGAATCTTTTACTGCATCAAAATGGGAGGCGGCGTTATCATCGAAATATATCGTAGCGATTTCTTCTTCTATTATTGGTATCTTATTTTTAGCGCAGGCAAGCAGCACATTCATTTCGTATTCATAGCGCTCACCGGGAATAGATAACAGAAAGGGGAGCATTTGTCCATGGAATGCGCGCAGTCCCGTTTGTGTATCGCGGACTTTTTGGCGGGTCAAGATATGGTAAACAAATCTTGTAATTGTATTTCCGAGTTGACTGCGCAGGGGAACATTCTTTTTAAGTCTTCGACTCCCTAGAATTAGCGCGCCCTGTTTAGTCCAAGCAACACGACATATTTCCATAGCATCCGCTACCCTATGCTGCCCATCCGCATCCATTGTTACTACGACAGATGAGTCTAAGGGGTAATTAGATTGGATGTAAGCAAGTCCGGTCTTTATAGCTCGACCTTTGCCACGATTTTGGTTATGTTCTAGTATGGTGGCGTACTTAGAAGTTTTCACAAACAGCGCATCTTTTTCTTTGTTACTGCCATCGTTTATCACGATGAGTTGAAAACCTACACTTTTAGCCTCTTTAAGTATCTCTAACAAACTCTCAGTTGGTTGGTATGCTGGTATTAGTACTATGTAGGTCGGTCTCATGTTACCTCCTTAGGAGCCTAACTTTGGTGTTGGTCATCTTTGAAATCAAGCTCATTGTAGCGAAGATACCTTGATTAAAGTCTAATGAAAAGCCATGAAAAACATCATCACACTTCTACTACATACTTTTCAGACTTCAAAAGAAAGACAAAGCTAGTAAACCCTTATTGCGACAGATGACATCGCTGACTTATAATCATGACATCTAATGAAAGGGGGACATAAGTGGAAGTGTTAGCCTTTGCGTCCGACTATCAAGAGGGCGCCCATGAAGCGATAATGGATTTACTAAACAAGACCAATTTAGAGAAGACTACAGGTTATGGCTCTGATGACTATACAAGTAGAGCCAAAGATTTGATTAAGAAGGTCTGCGGAATCAAAGAAGGGGAGGTCTATTTTTTGGTTGGTGGCACCCAAGTCAATGCGACCGTTATCAGCGCCTTATTAAAGGACTATGAAGGCGTTATATCAGCAGATACTGGTCATATCTATACCCATGAAGCGGGAGCTATTGAATACGGTGGTCATAAGATTTTGCCTCTAAAACATGATGTAGGCAAGATATCGGCAGAGGCCGTTGATAAGTATTGTGCTAATTTCTATGGCGATGGGAATCATGAACATATGGTTTATCCTGGCATGGTCTACTTGTCTCAACCCACTGAATATGGAACACTGTACTCTAAATCCGAGCTAAGCGCCATGAGAGAAGTCTGTGACCGCTATGGCATGCGTTTATATGTCGATGGGGCAAGACTGGCTTACGCTTTAGCTTGTCCTAGTAATGATGTAGACCTAAAAGACATGACAGAGCTCTGTGATATCTTTTATATCGGCGGTACTAAGTGTGGTGCTCTTTTTGGCGAGGCCATCGTCTATAAGAATAAAGACCTCATCCCTAATTTTGTCACAACGATAAAGCGACGTGGCGCTCTACTCGCTAAGGGACGTATGTTAGGTATACAGTTTTTAGGTCTATTTACCGATGACCTTTACACTAGTATCGGTAAGACGGCTATTGAGCTAGCCAATACATTAAAAGAAGGTTTAGTCTCTAGGGGTTATGAGCTAGCCTTTGATAGCCCAACAAACCAAATCTTCATCGTTATGGACGATGATAAGCTAGAAGGCCTCTCCAAACATGTTAGCTATAGTTTCTGGGAGAAGTATGATGATACTCATACAGTCATTAGACTAGTCGTCTCTTGGTCAACGACTAAAAAAGAGGTCGATGACTTGTTAGCTATATTATAGAAAATCTCTAAAACAAAAAGACCTTGCAAATAGTTGATGCTTTCACTACGCAGGGCCTTTTATTTTGGCTTAACAATACTTATCGGCGCTTTTCCTTTGACCAACGATGGATTTTGCCACGGCGTTCTTTTTGTACACCTCTGGCATAAGTAATTTCAGGATAGCCAAAACCGACTATCAAGCCCATATAGTGGTCTGATGGTATGTTCAGCATATCTTTGGCCTCAGGGGCTAGCTCCTTTAAGACATCGGCAGCATAGCTCATGATGATAGTTCCTAGGCCAAAGGCATTAGCCAAAAGTTCAAAGTAAGCAGTCGCAATAATGCAGTCGGCCTTACTATCTTCTGCCCATTTGCCGATGGCTTGCTGGTGGGCGATAAATAGGTGTGGAGCACCACAGAATAGTAAGTCGCCTTTTCTAACCGTCTTTTCTGATTGCTTCATTTTGGAGTAATAGAAAGAACTGAAAGTCGAAGTATAGATGCGCTTTTTGGCGGCCTCTTCCATCTTGTGATAAGCAACATCGCGTATTTCTTTGACGCGATTCTTATCATCGATTATGGTGTATTCTACGCTACAGGTATTACCGCCTGTTGGAACAGAGGTCATAGCACTTAGGATTCTGTCTATAATCCCCGGCTCGACATTTCTATCTCGATACCGACGACAAGACCTTCGGTTGGTGATTAGCTGTTCCATATAGCTACCCATTTCAGTAGGTGGGACAGGCAAGGAGTCTTCGGGTTCCTTTTTGAAGATGGAGATGGCACCTTTGGGGCATACGGCAAGACAGTGTTCGCATCGCCAACAACCACTCCAACCAAACCTTGGAAAGGATATCATCTTTGGGTAGTCATCTACATCACGCTCAAGAACCATGCCTGAGCACACATTGATGCAGCTTCCGCATTTTATGCACTTTGCCTTGTCTAACGCAAAATAGGTTCGCTGTTCCATCCCCATGGCTACTCCTCTTTAGTCGATAATCTTGCTTCGATTTTCTTTTCTTGGTCTTATGGCTGGATATTCACCCTTGCAATAACCTAGAAGCACAAAACAACGAGCTACATAGTCTTCAGGAATATCCCATTCCTTCATTAGTGTGGCACCAAGCTCACTATCAAAGGTGTCTTCAGCTCTAGCGACTATGCAAGAGGCGATATCAAGCGATGCAGCAGCTAAAACCATGTTGTCAGCACAACAGAAAGCATCGGGAATACTGTAAAGAGAATTCTTTTGCCCAAAGACTATACATAGAGTAGGCGCACCATAGAAGCCACTTTTAATATTTGGGTCATCAATAATGCTCGGTTGGTCTTTGGAAACATAACGACCAGCTGCTCTTGAACGATCAAATAAGGCGACGTTTATTTTACCGAGTTTTTCAATAAGCTCGGGGTTCTGTAAACCGATGATTATGCTTCGTTGGGCACCTCCGGCATTAGGGGCATATAGTCCAGCCTCAATGATGGTTTCTAATGTCTTGCGATCTACCTGTTTTTCTTCATACTTGCGAATAGAGCGGCGGTGTTTTATAAGTTCTAGGACATCCACTTTATTCTTCCTCCTTTTTATCATGATAAGAGACTTTCAGATTTTTGAAAAAGCCCTCTGTTCCAATATCGACAAATAGGGCAATACTACCCTGAGCATCTTCTTGACCCTTCATGTCTTCGACATCAAGGACTTTTACACCATTTGTGTATAGTTTGCCATGTACTCCATCGACCTCGATTCTGACGTGTATCCACTCGTCTAAGCCGATATCGGCAGGTGCTTCGTATTTTGTAATGCCTCTGGCTCTAAAATAGGCGAAGGTGTAGTCGGGATAGGAGAAGTATTCAACAGCGTGGGCGCGTCTTTCGGGATCATCACATCTACCGTTAGCTGGGCGCAGATAGAAGCACTCAAATGGGCCATCGTTTTCTGGGACACGGAAGGCGATGCCGATAAAGCCTCTGGCGATATCTGATGCATCAGGCAAGATTCTGCTACGTACATCAACTTCTATAACACCGTTATGAAAGTTAGAATCTTTCACAATAGCACAGCTTCTTAAGCCATATTCATCTTCCCGCACATTCTTGACGACTCTGATGACAGCTTCTCTATCAAGATTCGTCTCACTCACGGCTACTAGACTTGGTGATAGTGTTTTTTCATTCAATAAGATTGGTTTTAATTCTTCCATTATTTAACCTCCTTCCAGCATTGTGGGTCGGCGCTGTAAAAGTCGACATTTGTGCCTTTGGCAACCGCTGGACAACCTCTACAATACGCTAGTAGTTCGCATTTTGCACATTTTTCAAACTTAGTATAATCACGGTATGCCTCCATTTGGCAAACCCACAAATCGGCAAGTCGATCTTCAAAGATGCTTCCAACCTTGCTGTCACTTACCCGACGGCAAGCGTAAACATCTCCTGTTGGTAGAATCGTGATGTGGCAATTACCACAGTTACATCCACTGTATATCATTCCTTCTTTGGCATCTGCTGGGATTTTAAATGTTCCATTTTCATATTCGTATAGCGTCCAAAGATGGTCTTTTTTATTGAAGTAGGTAGTGCAACCTTCTTCTTCGTATTTCTTGAACTTACTATCACAAATAGCCAGTAGGTTACGGTATTCCTGTGGCGTCATGCCCGTGTCTTTTTCTTCGCTGGTTGGACAATAGCGGGCAAAGGCAAATACATCGACACCTGTAGCGACTACTGTATCAATAATATCGGGTATCTCTTTGATATTTACGCCAGATACGGTCGTCATAATGACAGAGCGTATGCCCGCCTTTTTGATACAAGCTACTTTTTCAATGGTGCAGTCAAAGGAACCGGGCTTGCGAAACCAATCATGAGTTTTTCGCATACCGTCTAAAGAAAGTTGGTATTTTTGACAACCATATGATTTTAGTCTATGACAGACCTCGTCAGTTAGATGAAATGGATTTCCTAGTATTGTAAAAGGGATGTTGTAATCTTTTAAAAGCTCCAATAAGCGCCAAAAGTCAGGATGCAAGATGGGGTCGCCACCAGTTATATAAAAGTAGGGTAGACGATTATATACCTCACAAAAATCAAGACAGTTAAAAAAGGTGTCTTGTATTTGTGCCCAAGTCATAGCGTCAGGCTTTTTGCATGTGTCTTCAGAGAAGATATAACAGTGCTGGCAGCGCTGGTCGCATTCATCTGTAATGTGCCATTGAAAAGAAAAATATTGTTTCATGGGTAGTTACTCGCTTTTTATATCAATTCGGCTAGAATAAAATACTTAACGGCTCCAAGTTGAATTAAGCAACTGGAACCGTCTTTAGTGGATGGACTTACTTATCGGAAGCTCCACAGGCTGACCCACAAGCGCTGGGTTTTTCTTCTGGCTTATCACCAGCTCCACAAGCTGAACCACAAGCAGTAGCAGGAGTAGTATCTGTTTGTGTGT
>CAZXIB010000003.1:24352-27351 GCA_964639815.1 uncultured Thomasclavelia sp.
CAAGCTGAACCACAAGCAGTAGCAGGAGTAGTATCTGTTTGTGTGTTCCATCCAAATAGATTAGAAAGTGCCATGATAATTACCTCCTTTAAGAGTATCTTGCTCTCTCCGCTCATATTATTGTCGTGTTTATAAATCTTTACAAGTACGCACTTTTTTATAACCGTCTTTTGGAATGTGACGGTATTTGAGTGGTGTTGCCTTTTAGTGAATGTTACATCATAATAGAATGCAACACGATATTTTGATGTATTGGAGGTAGATATGTTGAGCAAAGATGAGTTGCCAGAATGTCCTGTCGCCACGACGGTACAACTCGTCGGTAGTAAATGGAAGTTATTGATTCTGCGAAATCTTTTAGAGCGTCCTTGGCGTTTTAACGAACTGAAAAGGTCATTAGATGGCATTAGCCAAAAAGTTTTGACAGACAGTCTGCGCTCTATGGAGGATGATGGAATCATTACGCGCACTGTTTACCCAGAAGTGCCACCGAGAGTGGAATATGCACTTAGTGAGCTGGGAGAATCAATGCGCCCTATTATCACTGTAATGGAAGAGTGGGGTATTAGCTATAAAGAAGGGCGTAAGTAAAAAAAGACAAGTCTTGCGTTTTAGTGAAACTTGTCTTTTACTCTTTTACTTCATCGCCTTTAACATAATCCCGCTAACCCTATCACTATAAGCGAGAGGGTCACTGATGGATAGACCTGCGATGAGCCTTGCTTGGTCGTATAGGACTTTGGCGTAATCTGAGATATCTTCTTTTTTCTCATAAGCACCTTTAAGAGCGCTAAATATCTCATGGTCAGGGTTAATCTCTAATATCTTATTGGCCTTAAAGCCGCGGTCTTGCCCTGTCTCTTCGAGAAATTTCTCCATGTCAATCGACATATCATCGGCAGAGACTAGACATACAGGATGTGACTTTAAGCGATTAGAAAGCCGAACTTCTTTGACTTCGTCATTTAAGGCCTTCTTGATGTCTTCTAGTATGTCCTTATTGGCATCGTTTTCCTCCTCAATGCGCTTCTTTTCTTCTTCACTCGCTAAGTCTAAGTCACCTTTATTAATGGAGTGGAAGGGGTGGTCTTCGTAGTTATTTATGACATTGACCATGAATTCATCGACATTATCTGTGAAGTATAAGACCTCATATCCGGCATCTAAGACCTTTTCCATCTGGGGCATTTCTTTTATCTTGTCGATAGATGGGCCAACAACATAGTATATCTCTGTTTGATTTTCCTTCATGCGGTCAATGTAATCTTTGAGACTCGTATAGTCATCGTTATGCGATGACTTGAAGATGATGAGGTCGATTAGGATGTCTTTGTTTCTGCCGAAGTTTTCGTATACGCCATACTTGAGCTGGGCGCCGAAGTCATCGAAGAACTTACAATACTCTTCAAACTCATCCTTCATCATCTTTTCTAAAGTGTTTTTGATGCGCTTATCAACGCTTTTTCTGATAGTCTCCATTTGGTGGTCTTGTTGGAGGAGCTCGCGGGAGATGTTCAAAGATAAATCATCGCTGTCGATAAGACCGCGTATGAAGCGGAAGTAGTCGGATACTAGCTCCTTAGCTTCATCCTTGATGAAGACGCCTTTAGAGTATAGCTTTAGACCTAACTTGTAGTCGCTGTTGTAGAAGTTATATGGGGCATGTCCTGGGATATACAGTAGAGCACTATATGACGTATTGCCTTCGACCTTGTAGTGAATGGTCTTAAGAGGTTTAGAGTAGTCGTAGTACTCTTGCATGTAGAAGTCATCGTATTCGTCTTGTTTGATGTCTTTTTTGGCCCTTTTCCAAAGTGGGGTCTGACTGTTTATAGTTTTGGTTTCTATAACTTTCTCGGTCTTACCTTCTGTTTCGGTAGGTCTAGTTACCTCGACATCCATCCTAATGGGATAGCGGATGTAGTCAGAGTAGCGCTTGATTAAAGCTTGGATATTGGGACTATCGAGGTATTGGTCGTACTTGTTGTGTTTGTCATTCTTTTTGATGTGAAGAGTAATCGAAGTACCGCAGTCTTCTCTTTTATCAGTCTTTATCTCGTATCCTTCTTCACCATCAGAAGTCCAAAGATAGGCCTTGTCATCAGCTACCTTCTTAGAAGACACCTCGACCTTATCAGCTACCATAAAGGCGCTGTAGAAACCAACACCGAAGCGACCGATGATGTCGACTTCTTTGGCGTCTTCTATATCATTGACAAAGTCAAAAGAGCCGCTCTTAGCTATCGTACCTAAGTTATTCTCTAGGTCCTCTTTATTCATACCGACACCGTTATCGGATATGGTTAGCGTTCTATTAGCCTTATCTATATCTATCGTTATATGAGGGTCGTCTTCGCCGATTGATGTATCTGTTAGGGTCATGTAATGACGCTTGTCTAAGGCATCTGAGGCATTAGATATGAGCTCTCTTAAGAAGATGTCCTTGTTGGTATAGATTGAGTTGGCCATGAGGTCTAATAGACGTTTAGACTCGGTCTTAAACTGTTTTAATGCCATCTTTATTTCCTCCTTTAGCACTCTTCGAGTTTGATTGCTAATATATGATAACACTATTGCGGACAGGGTGCAACTGCATATAATTACTTATGTGAAAGACATCATATTGACAAATATGGTCATGGTTATAAGAGATGATGAAGTACTGTGCCTTGACCGTAAAAAGAATGATTGGCCAGGTCTAACTTTCCCAGGGGGCAAGGTTGAAGATGGGGAAGATATAGCATCTTCTGCCATAAGAGAAGTAAAAGAAGAGACAGGTCTAACTATAAGAGAGCCCATCTCGATTGGCTATATTGAATGGGACATTGAAGATAAGCGACACCTGTGTATATTGTTTAGAGCTGAAGAATTTACAGGTGAGCTGAAGTCATCCAAAGAAGGCAGAGTATACTTCTTGCCGATAAGAGATATATCAAACCAAGATCTATCAGCTGATATGGATAAGATACTAGACTTATATGGCCTAAAGTGGAGGAAAG
>CAZXIB010000004.1:0-20954 GCA_964639815.1 uncultured Thomasclavelia sp.
CCATCGTCTGATGGAAGGCTGTATCAAAGACAAAGACATGACCAATTTCTGGTAGCGCCTCTTTAAAAGCGCGATAACAGATGAGGTGGGCAGGATTGTGAAGTGGAGCAAGGTCGCATAACTCTTCAACCTTAGCCACCACATCATCATCAACCTTTACCGATGAGGAAAAGTAAGCTCCCCCCTGAACAATTCTGTGACCGGCGGCGTTAATCTCCTTTAGGTCACTTACTATCTCATGTTCAATAAGGGCGTCGAGTAATAACTTTACGGCCTTAGCATGGTCTTCGATGGGTAAGTTGGTGGTATGCTTTTCACCATTTACTTTTATCGTGAAGATCCCGTCGGCCAAACCAATTCTCTCCGCCACACCAGAAGTCAAAACGACTTCTTCGGGCATTTGGAATAGTTGAAACTTTAGTGATGAACTTCCAGCATTTACAGCGATAATCTTAGACATAGTAGTCTTCCTCCTATTTCAATTCTTTAAGTTTATCTACTAAAGAGCTAATCTCTTTGTTTTCTAGCTCTATTAGCTTTTGGTATACCGTTTCTCTTTGTTTTTCTTTTACAATTAGACCTAAGTGCTTTTCGTAGCTGTCTAACTGTTTGTAGCAGCGTCTTATAAGGTCGGCTACAGCTGTCTTACTAACTTCCAGCATCTCAGCTATTTCCCCCATCGATAGGTCTTCTCCTAGATATAGGCCCATGACTTTGTTTTGGTGCTCTGTTAATAGGCTACCATAGTAGTCTAATAAGTCATTGTCATAAAACTTATCACGATCCATCGTCTAAGTCCTCAATGATGCTGTAGAGATATAAGTCGAGGTCAAAGGGGTCTAGGTCTTCGGCTGTCTCCCCTAAGGTAATAAAGAAAACCGGTACACCGATTAAATCTTTAACAGCTATGACAATGCCACCTTTAGAAGTACCATCCATCTTGGTGAGGATGATGCCACTTAAATCCGTTGCTTCATCAAAGAGTAGACCTTGGGAAAGTCCATTTTGCCCCGTATTGGCATCAAGGACTAGCCAGGTATTATGTGGTGCCCCAGCTATCTCGCGACTTACAACCTTCCCCATTTTGGCAAGCTCATTCATTAAACTGACCTTGTTTTGTAGACGTCCGGCTGTATCACAGATTAGTATGTCTATATCGTGCTCTTTAGCGTAGCGACAACCATCAACTAGCACACTACTGGGATCGCGCTTTTCTTCACCTTTTACGATGTCGACATCTAATTTCTTAGCCCACTTATCAAGTTGTTCAATAGCACCAGCTCTAAAAGTATCAGCCGCTACTAGACATACCTTCTTATCCATCTTTTTAAAGTAGTTAGCTAGTTTTGCCGCCGTTGAGGTCTTGCCACTACCATTAACACCAACTAATAAGATTACAGTTGGCCCTTCATCACTATAGACAATCTCTTTTTCATCAGAGCCATAAATTTCTTTTAGGCTCTTGTGGATAATCTTAAAGATTTCTTTTTGACCTAAGACGTAGTAGTTATTGACTTCTTCTTGAACCTTATCAACTATCTTTTGCGCTGTCTTATAGCCGATATCAGCCTCAAGCAGCGTTATCATTAGCTCTTCAATAAAGGTATCACGGTCAATATTACCCGTCGTTATGACCTTGAGGCGTTGACCTAAGGCCTTATTGGTATTGGCAAAGCCACTGAGATAGCGCTTATCTTGGCCGGTAATCTTTGTCTTGATATTCTCAAAAAAGCCCAAGTTATCACTCCTCTTTGCGTTCAGCCATCTCAATGGCATCAACTAGCTTGACACTTAAGATTTCCGATATACCCTTTTGTGGCATGGTTACACCATAAAGGAGGTCGCACTGTACCATTGTACCGGGACGATGGGTTATGACGATGAATTGGGTATTGTCCGAGTGTTCTTTGACATACTTGGCAAAGCGCTCGACATTGGCTTGATCTAAAGCTGCCTCAACTTCATCAAAGACGACTAGTGGTACTGGTCTTACCTTGAGTATTGTAAATAAGACACAGATGGCAATAAGACTCTTTTCACCACCAGAGAATAGTCTTATCGACTTAACAGATTTACCAGGTGGTTGGACATCGATGTCGATACCAGTATTTAAGATGTCTTCGGGGTCTTCTAAGATGAGTTTAGCCTTACCACCACCAAATAGCGCCCCAAAGGTATTGGGTAACTCTTCGTTGATGCGCTCAAAGGTCTCTTTGAACTTGGTCTTCATGACTTCATCCATCTCAGCGATGGCATCAAGTATCTTATCTCTTGACTCTAAAAGTTCATCATAGTTTTTCTTAGTGAACTCATAGCGTTCATTGACCTTATCAAATTCCTCAGGAGCATCCATATTGACGTTACCTAAGGCATCGATTTCATGTCTTAGACGTTTGACGTCATCTTTGGCCGTATCGTAATCAATATCTTTGACGTTGTCTTTAGCGTATTCATAGGTGAGTTGGTACTCACTAGCTAGACGTGCGAGGTCTTGTTCGAGTTTGGCAGAAAGGGCTGCTTCTTGGGAGATGAGAACCTTTTCTTTTTCTTGCGTCTCTTGTAGGGATTGGCGCGATTGTCTAATCTGCTGGTCTTTGCGGTATATATCAGCATTTAGACGCTCACGTTCTTCACTTTTGCGACTAATCTCCCCATTTAGCTCATCACGCTTAGAATAAGCGGCATTTAGTCTATTTATGATGTCATCGGCAACACTGGTAGACTCGTCATCCTTATCATGACCTAATAAGTCTAAGTCACTCTTTAGCTTCTCGTACTTAGAAAGCTTTACTTGCACAATGGGTTCTAACTTAGCCAGGTTGACACGTTGCTCGATGATGGTTGATTCGAGGTCTTGTTTTTCACGGGTAAGCTTTTCATAGTTGGCTTGGTCTTGAGCGCTAGTTGCCCGATAAGAATCGATGTCTCTTTCAATACTAGCCAGCTCACTTTGGGCGGTTATAATCGATGTCGTATTCTTGATACGACCACCCGTCATAGAACCACCACGGTTAATACTGTCGCCTTCTAAGGTGACTATCTGAACGCCGTGTTTTAATAGACCACCTAAGTTATTGGCGTTTTCTAAGTTATCACAGATTAAGATGTTGCCAAGTAAGTTATCGCGGATGTCATCGTATTCTGATGTACATTCGACAAAGTCTTTGGCTAGACCAATATAACCTTCAGCACTTTCACAAATATGCGTTTGCCAATCGGCAAGATAGCGCGGTTTCATAATATCGGCTGGCAAAAAAGTAGCCCGACCACTTCTATTGCGTCTTAGAAATTCAATAGCTTTTCTAGCACTTGCTTCATCAATGGTGACGATGTTGTAGACGGCACCACCTAAGGCTGTATTAATAGCTTCTTCATAGCCTTCTAAGGCATGTAACTCTTGTCCCACAACGCCCAAGACACCATAGAAAGAGTCCTTGTTGTCCATGATGGCCTTGACACCGGCCTGACCTGATGAAGAAAAGGGATCGCGGATGATGTTGTTGAGGACTTCTCGTCTATTTTCTAGTCTTCTTACGACATTTTGGCTTTCATCACGTTTTAAAGAGGCTGAAGCGCAGTCATAGGTAACCTTCTCTAAAGCAGCGTTATTGGCGGCCATAGAAGCCTCAAGCTTGTCATAGCGCTCTTGGCGGTCTTCGTATTCTAAACGTGCCTCTTCATACATCGACTTTAAGCTTTGATAGCGAGTCTCAATGTCGCCTTTTTCAATATCATATTTACGCTTTTCATCAAGTTCTACTCTTCTGTTATCGGCAACACGTATCTCTTCCATGACCTTTAAAAGACTGTCTTGCATGGCTGCTAAGTCTCTGTCTAGTTCACGAAGGCGCTCTTTACTAGTAGCGTTATCGTTTTCGTGGACTTGGATGGTTGCTTGATCAACTGCTAACTTTGTTTCTAGGTCAAAATGGGCCTTCTTTAGCTCATCAACTTGTTCTTTTAATAGGCTTATTTCGCTTACTAGGACGGACGTTTCAATCTCTTGTAAGAGATTTTTCTTTTCGCGGTATATCTCAGCCTTACGAGCTTGTCGCTTTAAGGGTGATACTTGACGCTCTAATTCATTGAGGATGTCTAAAGTGCGGTCTAAGTTCTCTTTGGTTCGCTCTAGACGATTTATAGATTCCGTCTTGCGTTTTTTGTATTTGGCGACACCGGCAGCCTCTTCAAAGATAGCTCTTCTATCATAGGGACGAGCTTCGGCAAAAGTGCTGATGTTACCTTGAGAAATCATTGATAGGCTGTCTTTGCCAAGACCACTATCAAGGATGAGTTCAACAATGTCTTTTAGACGAACTGGCCTTCTATTTATTAGGTATTCGGCATCTTGTTCGCTGTTATAAATCTTACGCGTTACTTCAATCTCATCGCTATCGTAGTTGAGTAGACGGCGCGTATTATCAAAGACTAGCGTGACTTCAGCATAGCTTTGACCACGACGTTTTTGTGAGCCTGAGAATATGACATCAGTCATCTTCTCACCTCTAAGCGACTTGACGCTTTGCTCTCCTAATACCCATCTAATCGCATCGGCGATGTTAGACTTACCACAACCATTAGGACCGACAATACCGGTCATAGGGTTCTCAAAGGGAACGACTACTTTGTCGGCAAAGGATTTAAAGCCCTGCATCTCGATGCGTTTTAAGAAGATAGATGCTTCCATAACGCAAGAATTATACCATAGATGAAGCCTTCTAGCTCATCATCTATTTAAGAATATGCCAAAACTACTTATAAGTAGCTAGGACTTCTTTCATGACCCTTCTTACTTCAATGGCTGATTCATCCGTAAAACGGATAAAGGGTTTAATATCATGAACTCTTTTTAATAGACGTGTTTCATGTTCTAGTAAGCGATAAGCGTTTTGCGATTCTTCTATCTTAAAGTAGCGCCCGTGCTCATCAACTAGAGCATAACTATGACTCTCATCTAAGTCCTTAGCGTTTAGTAGTGGTGTAGCCTTTAGCTGCATGAGGTCTCTTTTGCCATAGACATAGACATACATCATAGGTACTTTACCAAATCTGTCTAAGTAGTATCTTTTTAGGTTCTCAACACCCTCGTCACTTATCTCAAGAGATAAGATGACGGCCTTAAAACCTCTTTTTAAAAAGAAGTCGACACTTAAGTGACTGGCGATATTAAAGCTACTATAGGCAATATCACCATCTAGGTCACCATATTGGCTAACAACAGAAAGATTCTTATTATAGAAAGTCCCTAACTCATCGACGACTGGTTTAAGGTAGTAAGCATCTATTTCTTCGGCTAAGTGTTTGTTAGCTGTCACGATGATAGCATCGATGCCCATTTCTTTAATAGCCTCAGCTTGGGTGCTGGTTTGTACTTCGATGAGATACTTAGGCATAGAAAGAGGTATTGGCTCGTGTTCTTTGAAGCCATTAACCCCGCGCTCTTTAATAGCTATGCGCTTAGCGTTTAAGGCCTCTATCGCATGACGTCTAGCGGCATTAATTTGCGAAAGAGCCAAAAAGGCATCTTTAGTAACGCCATCAACAGCTACTAGCTCATAGGCTGTATCACTACACTTAGCTAATTGGCCTTCTATCTTACATTTATCTAAGGGTGCTGACTTAGCCTTTTGGACGATGTCGCCACTTACTTCGACAGTATTACTACCATCAGATACCCTTAGATAAAAAGGTTCTTCGGGTATGGCTTTATAATGCATCGTTATTGGAACTTTACGATATACCGAGAAGTCTTTTATTCGCTTGGTAAGTCTTATATCGGTTGTCTTATAGACCTTAGAACCAATAGGAAGTGGCTCATATACAAAACTACCAACTTCGCCCTTTGGTACAAAATCAGTTAGTTTGCCATTTCGGTACATCATATTAGCGACTAGACCAAATTCTTTGTCACCAGCTAATATCCTAAGTCCATCACCTTGGGCGATGTCTTCACTAAAACTTATCGATATATAACCGTTTTTAGAAGATGCTACCTTACCGACTTCATTGCCCATGTGATTTGGTCTTATGGGATTATAGATGTGCTTATCATCAAAGATGTGCCCCTTAGTAAACTTGCGATTAAACAGGGACTTCAAGTCTTTTAGCATATCCGCACTCACTACAAACTTCTCGCCCGCATAATAAGCATCTATCGCCATTCGATATAGGCGCGTCACATAGGCTACATATTCCGGTCGCTTCATCCGTCCTTCAATCTTAAGTGAGGCAACGCCAGCCTCTATAAGCTTTGGTATATGCTCAAGAAGGTTCAGGTCACGGGTACTTAGTAAATACTCGCCATCAGTCATGACTCTTTTTTCTTCATCTAAGTCTTCTATATGATAGCGCATCCTGCAACACTGCGAACAAAGCCCCCTATTGCCACTTCTTTCGTGCAGTATACTCCCCATAAGACACTGCCCACTATAAGAGACACAAAGTGCTCCATGGACAAAGACTTCCGTCTCTATATCAATGGCAGAGATGATTTTCTTGATGGATATCAGTGGTAGTTCTCTAGCCAAGACCACCCTATCGGCACCGATATCTTGCATAAAACGGACACCATTTACGTTATGGATATGGGCTTGGGTGGATATATGCAGTTCAATGTCAGGATAGCGAAATCTAGCTTTTTCCAATAGACCGATATCAGCGACGATAAGCGCATCGACACCAATACCATACAAAAAGTCCATCTCCTTAAAGACGTTATCTAGCTCTTTTTCATAGACCATGGTGTTAACGGTGGCGTAGGCCCTTACCCCATATAGATGGCAAAAAGCTACTGCCTCACGCAACTCTTCATGGTCGAAATTACCAGCCAAAGCTCTAGCGCCAAAACTCTTACCGCCAAGATAGATGGCATCAGCACCATTAAAGACAGCTGCTTTAAGGCTGGCTATATTGCCACAGGGAGCTAAAAGTTCAATCTTCTTCTTTGAATTCAAGAGCCAGTCCCCCCAGTCCCGTTTCTCTCAATTCTGGTGATATCATCTTGCCCGTGTAGTTCATTGAGTTTACAACCATATCAAAGGATACACTATGGCTTTGCGTCTTAGAGATGGCTGTAGCTAGCTTACAGGCATCATAGGCTCTAAGTATAGCCACGGCATTGCGTTCAATGCAGGGTATTATAACTAAACCAAAGACCGGATCACAGGTAAGGCCTAAATGATGCTCAATACCTACCTCGGCGGCATATTCTATGACTTCGGTGCTCTGCCCATTTAGATAAGCCAAGGCTCCAGCCACAAGGGCACAGGCTGTCCCTATCTCCGCTTGACAACCACCCATGGCCCCTGATATCGTCGCATTCTTCTTAATTACACCCGCAAATAACCCGCCTACTGCCAGTGCTTCAGCTACCTCCTTTTTACTATAGCCATCATCATTAATGCTGGTATAGGCAAAACTAGTAGCTACACCACAAGAACCTAAGGTTGGCCCTGTACAAACGATGTGTCCCGCGGCATTCTCTTCCCCTGCTGCATAGGCATAGGCAATCCGTTTTAAGTCGATATCATTACTACTTACGCCTTCGTTATATAAGTCTTTAGCTCGTCTATAGACATTGAGTTTGTCATTAAGGATACCACTAGTATCTAGACCTCTTTTGACACTATCAATCATGACATCAATGCAGTTTTCGAGATGGTCAATAAGGTCAGGTTCGCGCTCTTTGATGTATTCAAGTAAAGTAACACACTTTTCATTGGTATAGGTCTTAATGGCATTGAAGCTATCGTGTTCATAGATATCTACTTCATCGCCAATATCATATTCTTCGATGCGTATAGCTCCACCACCAAGTGATTCAACATGCCACGCAGCTACTTCAATATCATCTCTATAGCCCTTTATTACCATGTGATTAGTCTTATCTTCGCCAAGCTCATCGCAAAAAACGACCTCAACCTTATCGGTAAGCACCTCTTTAATTATTTCGTCCGTCTTATGCCCTTTGCCCGTAAATGATAGTGATCCATATAGCTCAACGATGTAGTAATCAAGCTCACCAAAGACCGCTAAAAAGGCTTCAACGGCTCTTTTGGGGCCTATGGTGTGGGAAGAGCTCGGGCCTCTACCAATGCGGAAAATGTCCTTAATAGCCTGCATCGTATTCTCCTATCATGTCTATGATAAAAAGTTCTAAACGCGTGTAGTCATTCATGTCGTCATTAGATTTGATGGTCTGGTCTAAAGTAGCGAGTTTATCGAGCATGCCCAAAAAGTCTGTATCGCGATAGCGCGATAAGACATCGTGACTAATACGGATGCGATACTCTTTAGCACCCGTCGCTTCCATGATTTGGCTCATGGTGTAGTGCTTGTTGTCATAGTAGCGAAGCTCATTATAAAAACGCAGTTGGGAAGCTAAAACGGCGATAATATAAAAGACCGAATAAGATAGGGTTTCAAAATCGCGGATGATATTTAAACTCTTTTTGACATCCCCAGCAAATATAGCATTTGTAAGGGCGAAGATATCAGTATCGATTGACCTATCACACAAATGAAAAACGACATCCTCATCTATAGCCTCAGGATATAGAGCTAACTTATCAAGACTTTGCATAAGGGCACTGATACTACCACCAGCGTATTGTAGTAAGAGCTCACGCGTCTTAGTGTCTACAGAAAGACCATAAGAAGTGATGAGGTTATTGGCATCCGCAAAGAAGTCTGAGCTCTTAGTAGCACTTTGACACTTAAAGTACTTACGGTTTTTCTTATAGAGACTATTAGCCTTAAAACTTCCCTCATCGTTATAGACAATAAAGTCGACTTCATATAGTGGCTTCTTTATGTATTCGACAAAAGCACTGTCATCATCTAGACCCTTAGTATCACGTAAGATGACGACCTTTCTTTCACTTAGAAAGGGCAGCGAATTTAGATCGTCAACGACATTCGCCACATCAAAGTCGCGGTCTAGGGTATCATAGCGATGGATGTCGTTGATATCAGCACCACTGGCAGCAATGACTTCATCTACATATTTTCTGATGAGTATGGCCTCATTTCCTTCATAGAGGTAGTTCACCCCCTGATTATAACAAATTCTCCACTTCCCCACTTAGCAATACGTCCAAAAGAATAGAAAGTAAAGACGATATCACCACTGTCTTTAGTCACTAAGTAAAGTATCTGCCACTTATCAAGCCTATCGGTGACATCAGAACTGGGATGACCATAACTGCCATTAGTTGAGGCAATGGCGAGTTTGACATCATAGTTAAGCAAAAGGTCTTCGCTTGTACCCGTCTTAGAGCCATGATGGGATAGCTTTAAGATATCGACTTCCAAGGTTGGATATGCACTGACGATGTCTATTTCAACGTTTTGTGAAATGTCGCCAGTAAATAAGAAACTTAAGCCACCAAAGTCTAGATAATAGACAAGACTGTCATCATTAGAATTACCATAGCCAGCACTATTAAGACTATAAAGATAGATGCTGCCAGTCGAAACATCTTCATGCTCATAGACAATTTCCTTGACATCATAATCTGCTACTAAGTCTAAGAGGTTACCACTGTGGTCATTATCACCATGGGTGATAACTAAGACATCAATGGTATAGATGCCCTTTCGTTTGAGGTAGCGGTCAAGTTTATAGTAGTTATAGGGACTGCCAGTATCAATTAAGACGCTGGCCCCATTAAAGGCTTCGCGTATCAATATGGCATCGCCCTGACCAACATCGATAAAGGTCACCGAGGCAAAGATATTACTGATATTCGATGCCACAAACAGCATCGCCACCGCCCATTTTAAAAAGCCCAGTCTTATTCGAAAGGCCTTAATAAAGAGATAGTAAAAGATGATAAAGAAGATACTGATTTGCCCGCGAAAACTAATAGATAGTGCCGTATCTAAGGCATAGAAGATATTAAAGGCTAGCTCACCAATAAAGGAAAGTGGATTTATGATAAGTCCTATAACAGCTAAAAGGTTGACAACTACTAATAAGGACATCATCGGTCTATAAAGCAGTATCAATAAAGGTGCGACCTCATAAAAGAAGTAAGACTGCACGAGCGTTATTACAACTCTAAAATCAAGTTCACTCTTTATAAGTAATGCCCCTCTTATAATAACGGGTATCAAAAAACGATAACTGTATATCGCATAGGGTTCGACTAGGATTAGCGTGATGACGCTTAAGGCAAAGCTTTTGGAGCGCTCTTTACACTTCTTTTTAAAGAATTCAAAGATTAAGACTCTTATAAGGCTATAGCTCAGGCCAAAGACCAAAAATAAGATGAGGCCAGCTATTACTTCCCTCTTTTTACTCTTGCGTAAAACCTTACAAAAGCACCTAAAACAATAATACAGCGAAAGATTGATGCTGAAGCTTGTAAAGAAGGAGGTGTCGTAGTCGTTATAGTCAAAAATCGTCTGCTCAATAAAGGTCTTATAAGTCGATTCTTCTAGCTCTTCGACTTTGCCCCATAAGTAATGGCGAAGGGTAAAGCCATCTAGGACTTTTTCAATCTCTTCGCTTTCATAAAAGATGCCATCATAAAAGTCATCTTCAGATGTCAGTTCTTTTTCCGTGACTTTGACGATGTCATCTATAGCGAGTTCCTCATTTGTATATACCTCAACGTCATAAAGGATGTTAGAAAGGACATAGGAATTAGTCTTTATCTCTTTGACGTAGTAATAGGAAGTATCAACAAGAACTAATAGTAAACGCAAAAGAACCAGTGCCAAAAGACAAAGTAAGACAATGGCCTCTTTATAAGATGTGCGCCAAAGAAAGAAGACGATGCTAAAGGGGATTAACCAGAGACACTTGAAATATAGGATGAGAAAAAGCGGTAAAAGGACGATAAAGATATCACTAAAGAGTGATGAGATCTTCAAGCTGGGCATAAGTCTTTTCGCCAATACCTGAAACCTCCATGAGCTCTTCTAGACTCTTAAAGCCGTTATTGTCGTCACGATAATCAATGATGCGCTGAGCGATAGCAGGCCCGATACCCGGTAGGGTATCGAGCTCTTCTAAACTGGCGCTATTTATCGATATGAGGCTCGAAGTTTCTTCTTTTGAAGCTATGACGATAACTTGGCCCGGGTATAAACTCTGCGTTAGATTGATACTTGAAGTATCACCATCTTCTAATAGTCCTGCCATATCGATGACATCAGCTATTGTTGCACTTCGCGTTACCTCATAGATGCCAGGCTCTGCTACTGCCCCCTTTATCTCGACTTCATAAGTACTATTTAGGGTCGATGATAAATCAAAAGTTGAGACCTCAATATTGGAAAAGACAAATACGGCACAAAATATCAGTGTTAAGATGGCCTTCTTAAGATCCATGACAAGAAGTTTCGACGATGATGTGATCAGAAATAGCTGGTAAGATGACAGCTTCATTGACCCTGTTATAGCTGACGCGACCATTTATAACTCCTTCGTCAACACTTATCACAAAGCCATCGGTATCGGTCTTGTAACCACTTGGTGCCTTGACCTCATAAAGTATCAAGACCTCATCATAGCGGATATCTTCAAAGATAATCTTGCCCCTAGCTACTTCTTTTTGTACTGTCGTCGATAAAAGATTACCCTCTTCATCACACAAATATAGATTATATACGCCATCCGATAAACCATCGACATTGACCTCTGCTTCCATGGCAACTTCTTTTATAAGCTCTTCGCCATTATATATCTTTAGGGTATAGCCCGTCGCTGTATCAGCAAGACCGAAGTCAGCTAAAGTAACGTGCAGATAACCGGAAATAAAGTAGCCCATATAAGTAGCGTCTTCAATCGCTTCCTCAGCAAAGACAAGGTCTATTTCATCGGTCTTCTTAGCCTTATAGGCCATAAACTCAGCTCCATTTAATAATATATCGCGATTACTATCCGTTTTATAGATTTCTATGTCAGCTGTTCTGATTTTATCGGTAAAGCTGACATTGGTAACACTAGCCGTTTCTTCACTAACGATAGTGCAAGGATCTTGACTTCCGTATTCATAGTCACTGGGAAGTGTGACTTCGCATACCAAATATTCACTTGTGACCTTTAGATTAGAGAAGGTAGCCTTACCACTAGATGATGTGGTGGTACTAGCAACCCCTATCACACCATAGCCACTACCGGTATAGATACTAGAAGTACCAGTATAGATATCGTAGCTATTATTTATCTTATATATCGTTGTCTCAGAAGACACCTCAGGGGCCTCACCTATATCATAAGTTTGCTTGGCTCTAATGATGAGATATTGGTCACTTCCATCAGTTAGCTTATATACGACCCTCTCTGTACCATCATATATACACTCTATGCCTGTAGTGATATTAGTGCTATCCTTATAGACTTTAACGTTTTCTAATGGATCGACATAAAAGCTCGACCTATATACTAAGGGATTAAAACCAACTAAGGTAAAGTCGCTTATTACTTCATCAGATAACGTATAAGCTATGATGTGTATTTTCTCTTCACTTATAAAGTACTGCCCATCAAAGCTTATATCTTCTTCAGCGATGTAGATACTTTCACTTTCAAGCAGTTCCGTTAAATCATATGCCTTACTAGTCCTAAGAAGATATATGCTGTCTTCCCCGTCTTCAAAGCTATAGACTGTAAACTCGGCGCCACTAATGGGACTACCATCATCTTCATCGTATTTACTGACGGCAATGGTGAGGTTCTTTTGGGTATTAACTAAGGTAAACTCTCCCTCACTATCTGATATTACTTCTATTAGATAGGCCTCTTCATCGATGATGTAGCCTTCTTCAGCATTAACTTCCTTTATAAAGTAATGGCCAGCAGCTACTTCTATACTTTTAGAACCACTGACTACTATCGCCTCATAACCTTCTAAGATATCGCCAATGCAGTATTCACCATCTTCATAGATGGCCTCATATAGGGCAAAGGTGAATTCGCCATCTTCTATTACTTCGTCATCTTCATCGACCTTAATGATGGTTAAAGTACCAGGTGTCTCTAAAAAGAGACTAATACTGGCACCACTATAAAGTGTAGGTAAGTCAACACTAAAGAAGCTAAAGAACTTCTGGCCCAGTCCATCAGACCACAGCTCACCATAGTCCCATCTAGCCGGGACATCGCCAATATATTCGACCTCTATTATCTTAGTAGCTGGCTCATCACTAGTTATCACAAAGGATATACCACCATCTACTATCTGTAGGTCACTGATACCCGCGCTGGCCGTAACCGTGTAGTCAGTGGCATTTAAAATACCGTTATTATCTTTTACATAGACGCTATCGCCAACATTATAGACCGTATCATCGACGTAAAGGTCGGGCGTTAGGGTTTCTTCCTCGAAGATGGCTTTGGCCTTTTCTATCTTAGATATCTCACTGGCAAATTCGGCATAGTCAGACTCCGCGCTTTCAATATCAAAGCTATAGCCAAGGGTTTCCCAGATTAAGTATTGGGCCGCGGCATAGGTAGGACTGGTGTCCCAATTGGTGGCGTAATCTTCCTCTACTGCCTTATAGGCCATAACAAGCTTAGCGACTTCAATTCGCTGCTCTAAGGATTCAAAGATGGTATCTTGTTTTATGGAGGTGTAGAAGTTAGAGAGTGATGTCCCCTTATATGGCTCAACACAAAAGGCCGGTTCTCCATCACTCTTATGGACAATCTTGATGATTTCCACATTCTTTTGGACACTGCCATCTTCATCAAGTAATACTAAATTATAGGTAACAGAAGATCCGGCATACCAATCATCAGATTCATAAGTGACCGCCTTTATCACTAGCGGAAGTGCAATGCCTACAACTATCGTAAGTAGGCCTATCAACATCGATAACTTTTTCATAAAGTCCCCTTTCTACTCTTTTAAAAGGGGCCTTAACTTAATCTTCCTAATATATCGTCACTAAAACGCTAAATGTACCAAGCTCCGTGTAGTAATAAGCTTTATATGTGCCCTTGTAAGACAAGTCAACTTCGGCATAGTCAATTGTGACTTGGACGTTAGTTACGATATCGCTACTTAAGGCTTTAATGAGTTCTGAGACTGATGAGCCACTGGGTAGATTTATGTCGTGATAGCCATAGAAATATGATGTCGTATCCTCGTTTATTGTAGTTGACGGCGATTCTTCTATCTTTTCTTCGGTCTTTGCCGTTTCGGTATTATCGTTATTACTGACAGTTATATACTCCGTTATGACCTTTTCAACTGTCACTATCTCTACTTCTTTTGCGACTACTTCTAGGGTCATCGTGGCACTTGCCTCCCCATCGCCACAGCTCACTAAGATATCAATGTTATAGCTACCTATCTTTTCGGTATCAAAGCTTTTATCAATGGCCAGTACACAGCTATTAGGATGATAAATGCTTATAAAGTTTTCTGGATAAAAGCTATCGCCCTCATTAATCATGAAATAGTCATCACTCAGGATGATGATGGGTTTTATATCACTGTCCACACTAAAAGATATCGCCTTTTCGCCGTCAGCCCTTAGATATATAACACCTGCCAAGATGGCAATAAGTAAGACAACAATTAAAAACAGCTTCTTTACCATATCTACAACTATAGATGGCTAAAGAGGCTGTCTTCCTAAAATGATTAGCGAATGGCCAGTATTTTGACCTTGTATGGGTCATCGACCGCTACGGTAACAGTGGCTCCAACTTTTTGATCCATGATGGCCTCAGCAAGTGGTGTAACATTAGAGAGTTTACCACTTAGAGGGTCAGCTTCAATAGTGCCGACTATCGTATAAGTCTCAATGGACTTCGTATCCAACATCTCTAGTTCAACAGTTGAGCCAACTCTTACAAACTTACTATTAGAATTATCCTTGATGATCTCCGCATTGTCTATCATCATTTCGAGCTGCTTAATACGAGCTTCAACCTGTGCTTGTCTGTCTCTAGCGGCGTCGTAATCAGCATTCTCCGATAGGTCGCCTTGGGAGCGGGCTTGTTTGAGTTCGTCAATGACTTCAGGTCTTACGACCTTGATGAGGTTATCTAATTCACTCTTGAGGTCTTTAAGACCTTCTTCGGTTATAAAATACTTTTCTTCTACCATTTTGTCCTCCACTTTCTAGGATTTTAGCACTTTTTATAGGATGATACTAGATATCTTGGTTATGAGTAAGTCGATGGCGACAAGGTTATGACCACCCTCAGGAATAATGATATCAGCATGCTTCTTTGATGGTTCGATGAATTGTTCGTGCATAGGTCTTACGACATTCATGTATTGGTCGATGACGCTTTCAATAGTTCGACCACGCTCTTTAATATCACGCGTCAATCGCCTGATAAAGCGAACATCAGCCGGTGTATCGACAAAGGCCTTGATGTCTAGAAGCTCACGAATTTCGGCATCTTCTAAGACAAATAAGCCTTCTAAGATGATGACATCCCCACCATCAATGTGCACAGTTTCAGCGCTTCTGGTATACCTAACATAGTCATAGACAGGCTTATCAATAGACCTACCAGCTATTAAATCCCCTAGCTGTTCTAATAAGAGTTTATGGTCAAAGGCAAAGGGATGGTCGTAGTTAACCTTTAGCCTTTCTTCCATTGTCATATGACCTTGGTCATTGTAGTAGTCATCTTCGTTTACTCTGATAACTCGTTTATAGTCTTTAAAGGCATCGCGCAAGCACTTAGCGATTGATGACTTACCTGAGGCACTACCACCAGCTATGCCTATAAGAAGTGGTCTATCCATATTTCTAGCTAATAGCAGTATAGGTATCTAGAGACATTGGCCTGATGTTCTGAAAGGGTTTCGGCATAATAAACCGTACCATCGCCACAGACATCAGCCATGAAGTAGTAGTAGTTACTCTCAGTTGGCTCTAAGACTGCTTTAATCGCCTCTTCGCCAGCATTTAAGATGGGGCCAGGCGTTAGGCCGCTATAGAGATAAGTGTTGTATGGGGAATTGTAGTCTGAGTTATACTCACAAGCCGTCCAAGAGTCACCTTCTTTATCGATGTCCATGGCATAACATACTGTAACACTTGACTGTAATAACATACCCGCCTCTAGCCGATTATAGAAGACTCCAGCTACTAACCCCATATCTTCACTACTAGAAGCTTCGTATTGAACGATTGAAGCTAGAGTAAATATCTCATGTACTGATAAGTCACTAGCGGCAATCTCTTCAGCATAAGTTTCATATATGACCAAGGTTCTGTCTAAAAAGCGTCTAGTGACCGTATCGAGGTCAGTCTCTCTGAAAAACTCGTAGGTATCCGGAAATAAGTATCCTTCTAAGTAGTACCTGATGTCTTCATCAAAAATCTCTTCTGTTAAAAAGGGATAGTCTTCCATATAACTTCTTACTACTTCTTCATCACTCCAGTAGGCCAGTAATTCTGCACTAGTTAAATTAGTATTTTCGGCAAGTAATGCGGCATATTCTTTTAGCCAACTGCCCTCAGTAAAGGTAATGACTACTGTATCGGTCAGAGCGTTTTCTTCATTACTTATGTACTCTATGATTGACGCTAAGTCCATATCGCTAGATAGTTTATAAGAGCCCGCCTTATAGCTAGGACTTAAAAATAACCTTGAATAGTAATAGGCAAGTGTATCGTTTTTGATAAGACCTTCTTCTTCAAGGTTGGCTAGTATCGTTTTAGGGCTATCGTTACTAGAGATGGTAAAGACTGTTGTGATGTCAGTATCGGGAGCACTGACTTGGTCAAGCACATAAAAAAGACCAGCCATGATGATAAGTAAGGTTAAAAGCCCACAGACAAGTATCTTAATCTTCATATTCAGCGTCTTCTCCTAAAAAGGCGTCAAAGACTTCCGCTACCATAGCGAATTCTTCGGCGTCATCTATAACTTCTAAATGACCATCTTCATCATAGCGGAAGGGATAGTAGTCATCGACCTTCTCGTCGTGGACGACGACATAGTCATGCCCCTTTGCCGCAAAGGTGAATAAGACCGTCATGGCGACTTCTTTTCCCTCATCATCTCTAATATATATAACGTTATCCATTTTGACCTCGATTACTATCTAGATATGACTGTAAGATGTTGGTAGCGGCTAAGGCATCAACTTTGGCGCTACGCTTTTTGGCCTTGTGGGAGGTTTTGGTCATGGCAATAGTCTTTAAGGCCATGGTCGTAGTAAGACGCTCATCCCACATGATGACTTCTAAAGACGAATCACAAGCAATCAGCTCTTCCTTAAAAGACATAGAGCGCTCAGCACTATCCCCAAGACTCCCGTTCATGTGTTTAGGAAGGCCCAAGACAACTATCTTGACATCTGCCTCCTTTAGATATTCGACAGTCTTTTTAGCTAAAGCGGCTAAGTCACCATCATAGCGCAGTGTCGTCTTACCAAAGGCAATCATGCCACTGCGGTCAGAAAGAGCGATGCCTAGCGTCACTGAACCTAAGTCAAGACCCGCAATACGCATCACTTGTGATAAAGATAGGAGCGCACTAGCTCTTCAATAATCTCATAACGCTCAACGCTTTGTATCTTAGAGCGAGCATTATTATAAGAGGAGATATAAGCAGGGTCATTAGAAATAAGATATCCAGCGATTTGATTAGTCGCATTATAACCGCGCTCTTTAAGTGCTGCTTCGACTTCAGATAAGAGTTGTTTGATATTCTCTTGTCTGGCTAGGTCGGCGTGAAAGGCCTTTGTTTCTTCTATCTCTCTATTCATGGTAAAGACCTCCTTTGACATATTTTATAATAAAGAAGCGCTATTTTAAAGACCGTGTGCCCTAATAAACAAGGCCAACACCACAAAAAGTAACACTTCACCTATAAAATCAGTTTAGATTCAATATATCGCGCTTAATCTTCGCAATAGCAGTCTCAAGCTTAGCGGGGTCACTACAACCACCTTGGGCAATGTCATCTTTGCCACCGCCCTTACCTTCAGCCTCTTTGGCTATTTCTTTTATAAGTGCCCCAGCCTTAATACCTTTTTCAATCAAAGCAGGACTTACTGCTACGACAAAGGATACCTTTTCAGCACTTCCACCATAGACTAAAACTAAAGCATTTCCCAGTTTTCCTCTTAGTGAAGAAGCTAAATCCTTAAGATTTCCCTCATCAGACCTATAAAAGAGATACTTGGCATCATCTTTAGTGATGGCCTTTTGCAGTAGTTCCTCAGCTCTATAATTAGCTAGACTATTCTTGAGCTGAGCGTTTTCTTGACGAAGTGTAGTAACAGATGACTCTAAACTAGCTATCTTATCAAGGATGGCTGCTTCACTTTTTAAACCTAAGGCCTTAGCAGCCTGACGAAGAAGATTTTCTTCTGTCTTAAAGCTATCGTAGGCGGCAAACCTCGTCATACACTCAATACGCCTTATGCCCGAACCAACTGATTCCTCGCTTCTAATCTTGAAGACACCTAAATCGCTAGTATTAGAGGCATGGGTACCACCACAAAACTCCAAAGACACATCACCCATCTTGACGACTCTGACCTTATCTTCATACTTTTCATCAAAAAGCGCTATCGCATCAAGCTCCTTAGCCTCTTCTAAGTCGTAGATATTAGTTGTAATAGGTAAGGCCATAGCTATATAAGTATTGACTTCTTTTTCAATCTTAGCTAAGTCTTCTTCACTGACCTTTTCGAAGTGTGTAAAGTCAAAGCGGGCATAGGTATCGGTGACATAGGAGCCAGCCTGCTTGATGTGCTCACCCAAAACCTTAATCAAAGCACTTTGTAGTAGGTGCAAAGACGAGTGATTAGCTCTTATCTTCTCGCGACGCTCGCTATCTATCTCTAAATTAGCACTATCGCCTACTTTAAGTCTTCCCTCTATGGCCCTGATGTGATGCAAGAACTCACCATTTGGCGCCTTCTTGACATCTAAGACCTCAGCCTTGAAGTTATTACCAGTGATAATACCAGTATCGGCGACCTGCCCACCACTTTCGGCATAGAAAGGTGTCTTATCAAAGACAACATCACAGACCTCTTCTGTAACTTCTGCCATTTTGCCATCCTTGAAGATACCCGTGACTTTGCCATCACAGACATAATCACTATGTCCGACAAAACTAAAAGGTGCTGTAAAGCGTAATAGGTCTTCTGATTGATTGTGCATAGACTCAGTGCTACTTCGCGAAGACCTAGCCATTTCCTTTTGTCTTTCCATGGCCTTATCAAAGCCCTCTAAGTCGACGCTTATCCCTTTCTCTCCAGCTATCTCTATCGACATCTCTTTAGGGAAGCCATAAGTGTCATAAAGCTTGAAGACCACTTCGCCATCTAAAACACCATCGACCTTAGCCAAAGCCTCGGCCAATAGCTTCTCGCCATTAGCTAGTGTTTCTAAAAACATCTCTTCTTCTTTTTTAATCTGCTTTTTAATCATGTCGCTTTTATCCGACAAGTAGGGATAATAAGCTCTATTGATATTGATGACAGTATCAACTAGCTCATACATAAAGGGTTTAGTTATATTGAGCTTGCGTCCATAGCGACAGGCTCTACGCAAGACACGACGCAAAACATAACCTCTTCCCTCATTGGAAAAGCTCGCACCATCCGCTAGGGCAAAGGTAACTGTTCTGATGTGATCAGCGATGACCCGATAAGCCATCTTATCCTCTCCTTCATAAGCTTGTTTTGTAAAGGTACTGGTCTTTTCTATGATTGGACTAAAGAAGTCAGTATCAAAGTTTGTCTCGACATTTTGAATGATAGATACTAAACGCTCTAGGCCCATACCTGTATCGATGTTCTTTTGTGGTAGTTCTTTAAAATCTGACCTATCGACACCCTCTTTGGCGTCGTATTGGGAAAAAACGACATTCCAAAGCTCAATATACCGGTCGTTTTCAAGCTCGTCAAAAAATAGCTTAGTGCCAATATTATCAGGGTCATAGGCCTCACCTCTATCATAGAAGATTTCACTATCCGGACCACAGGGCCCCTCACCAATCTGCCAATAGTTATCTTCTGATTTTAGGATGTGACTGGGGTCAACACCATTGACCTCTGTCCAAATGCGATAGGCCTCTTCATCATCCTTGTATACCGAGATATAAAGCTTCTCTTTATCAAAGCCTAGCCACGCAGGACTTGTGAGAAATTCCCAAGCATAACACAAAGCATCCTCTTTGAAGTAATCACCGATTGAGAAGTTGCCGAGCATCTCAAAGAAGGTCTGGTGCCTAGCCGTCTTACCGACATTTTCAATGTCGTTAGTACGAATACACTTTTGTGAGTTACAAATCCGTGGTGTTCTTGGTCGCTCACGTCCATCAAAATACTTCTTCAAAGCGGCAACACCGGCATTAATCCACAAAAGACTGGGATCGTTTATCGGTATTAGGTTAGCACTAGGCTCAATCATATGCCCCTTAGAGGCAAAGAAATCCAGAAATAACTGCCTTACTTCATTTCCACTCAAGTTTTTCATAGTCCCTCCAAAAAAATAAAAAGGTGATATAAAGGTCGCTAGATAGCGAGGTACCACCTTGATTTATTACTCTACCTTTAACGCAGGTTTACGCTGAGTCCATCAGACTAGAAAGCGGCTTCTTGATGTTTTGTGATGAGCTTACACCAACCGCCCACTCTCTAAACACTACACATCTTTACTACTCTTTCCTCTGTTCGTAGACATTTTACTTTGATGACATCTAAAAGTAAAGCTTTAAAATATCCCCTTAGGAAACACTGCAATTTATACATCTCCAGTGTTTACCCAAGGGGATAGTATCATTTGAATGGCTTATTTACTGTATCTTCTCTTGTGACTGTATATAGCAGTAGCTATAGCTGCGACTGCTAAACATAGGATGGTAATCTTTCCCGTCTTATTAGAAGTGGTATTTCCTGTAGATGTCTCAGGGATGATTACTGTTATAGTTCCAGAAGGATTAGAAGATGATGTATCTTCTAAGTCATCGACATCTAAGACATCATCAATATCTACTTCATCATCGG
>CAZXIB010000005.1:0-18412 GCA_964639815.1 uncultured Thomasclavelia sp.
CCTAAAATGTTTGATAGTTCAATGGCGCCACCTGGTGTGAAAGCTTTACCACTTAGTGCTACTCTTATCGGAAACATGAGAACACCATTTTTGATACCGAGCTCTTGGGCCAGGGTCATGAGTCCTTCGTGTAGGCTGGTTTGTTCGAAATCAGTGGTTTTGAAGAACTTTTTAGCTTCAATAAGCGATGTCTTAGCGATAGTGGGGTCAGTCTTCATCTTCTTATTGCGGTATAATTCGATGTCATAGTCAGGAAGCTCATCGAAGAAATCTAACATTGGGGCAATCTCACTTAAGATGTTGACACGTTCCTTCAATATATGAGCAATCTCTTTATGATTGTAGGGGCCTTTTACAGCTTCGGCGATGTAGGGTTCTACTAGGCTTTCGTAGTTTTCCATTGTCATATTACGTAAGTAAATGCCATTCATCCATTTGAGCTTTTCGATATCAAAGATAGCACCAGATGTATTGATGCGTTTAACATCAAAGGCCTCACACAACTCTTCAAGTGAGTATATTTCGCGCTCTTCTTCAGGTGCCCAACCGAGGAGGGCAATATAGTTTAAAATGGCTTCTGGTAAATAACCCTTAGCAACCAAATCTTGAAAAGAGGCATCACCATTACGCTTAGAGAGCTTTTGATGTTCATCCTTCATGACGGGTGGGCAGTGGATGTATCGTGGTCTGTCCCAACCGAAGGCTTCATACAAAAGATTATACTTTGGCGTTGAAGACAGGTATTCATTGCCTCTTACGACATCTGTTATGTCCATGAGATGGTCATCAATGACGTTGGCAAAGTTGTATGTCGGATAGCCATCAGATTTGAGAAGAATCATCTCGTCGAGTGTACTATTGTCAACAGTTATACGACCATAGACCTCATCATCAAAGTATGTTGTGCCATTGGGGTCGATGTTTTGGCGGATGACATATGGTTCACCATCATCAAGTTTTTTCTGCACTTCTTCTTGCGATAGTTTCTTACATGGGTCACGATATATGAAAGAGCCACCTTTTGCTTCGGCTACTTCTTTTTGAGAGCGAATGTCTTCCTCGCTACAGAAGCAATAATGGGCTTTACCTAAGTCAATCAGCTTTTTGGCATGTTCCATATATATACCCTGTTTCATGCGGTCGGATTGGACGTAAGGCCCATAGTCACCACCGACATCTGGTCCCTCATCGTGTTTTAGACCACAATCTTTTAAGGTCTCATATATAATGTCTGTTGCCCCTTCGATTAGTCGACCTTGATCAGTATCTTCAATTCGTAGAATGAATTTTCCGTCTTTATCTTTCTTAGCTACTAAGTATGCATAAAGAGCTGTGCGAAGGTTACCAATATGCATATATCCAGTTGGACTTGGAGCAAATCGCGTTCTAATCTTTGCCATAACTACACCTCGTTTTTTACTCCGCTATTTTATTATCATTATTAAGGAAAGTCTATTGTTTTATATAGGCTACGGTGATATGATGTGACTCATGTAATGAAATGCATTTATATTGAGGCCAAAAAGGAGATTCTTGGTCTTGGGTCTTGATATTTAAGCTTATTAGTAATTAAGGGGAGGGAAAAAATGAAAAGATTTGAATATGATCCAAAGGGCGTCTGTTCTAAAAAGATGTTCTTTGATGTTGCAGATGATGGCACCATCAGCGGTGTTGAGGTTATTGGTGGTTGCAATGGCAACCTCAAAGGCATAGTTAGTCTTCTTAAGGGCATGAATATAGATGAAGCCATTAGTAGGTTAGATGGCATAATCTGTGGCAATAAGCCTACATCATGTCCTGATCAGATTGCTAAAGGACTTAGCGAATACAAATTGCATGCATCGAATTCACTTCATTGAGCGCTTTCTAGATAGACATAAGATTTTACTAGTCATCCTGCTTGTTATTACTATAAGCTATGCAGGGATAAATCTGCTACCAAATCTTGTCATCAGTTATCTCATCGACAACGTTATAAGCGGCATCGCCGTTGATGGCGGTCTAGTGGATATTATTGACCAGATAGTTGGTGGAACTGATTTTGTAGTGGAGAACTTTTGGATTATCGCAGTTGTTTTAGTAGTGATGTATCTATTAGTTGCCATCCTCATGAATCTACGCCAGCGTTTTCAAGGAGAGATTGCCGAGACCTTGTGCGAGCGAATTCGCAATACCCTATACTCACACATCCAGCTTTTACCATATGCTTACCACGTCAAAGTTAAGACGGGCGAGCTTTTACAAAAGTGTACTTCTGATGTCGATATGATTCGTCGATTCTTCTCTGGTCAATTTGCTGAGATTTTTTATATTGGTGCTACAGCTATAACAGCCCTTATCATTTTGGTCAACCTAAACAGCAAGCTCACTATCTTTGTCTTTATATCTATCTTACTTATCTTTGTATATTCATACATTTTCTTTAAACACGTCAGAAAACTCTTTAAGTTGTCTGATGAAGAAGAAGCTGTTTTGTCTACAGTCATCCAAGAATCTATTAGTGGTCTTAGGGTAGTTAAAGCCTTTGGTCGCGAGCTTTATGAAATAGAGAAGTTTACTGCTGAAAACGAAAGATACAAGAAGATTACTGGCAATATGATTATAAATTCAGGTTACTACTGGGCTTCAACTTATTGCATATGTCTTATAAGCGTTTTGATTGTCATCAGTTTTGGCATTATCGAAGTCAGTAGAGGCGGCCTTTCTGTAGGCGATTTAACTGTTTTTATATCATATCAAACGACCTTGTCTTTCTCGCTTAGACAGCTTGGTCGTATTCTTAGTGACTTTGGCAAGCTAACAGTATCTATCGATAGGTTGGATGATTTGTTAGCTCAAGAGGCAGAAGATATCGAGAAAGGGGATAGGCCAGACTTAAAAGGTGATATTGTCTTTTCTCATGTTGACTTTGGTTATGAGGATGATGATAGACAAGTTCTCCGTGATATCAATATCACAATAAAGGAGAACGAGACTGTCGCCATTATCGGACCGACCGGCAGTGGTAAGAGTACTTTAGTAGCTCTTCTGGCGCGGTTATACGAACCAAAAAACGGAACTATTTCTATAAATGGACATGATATCAAAAATATAAGTAAGGAATACCTGCGCAACAATATTGGTATTGTCCTACAAGAGCCTTTCTTATTCTCGCGGTCAATAATGGATAACCTAAGGATTGTTGATGAAAGTGTTTTAGATGAGGAAGTCTTTAAGGCTACTAAGATGGCCGCTGTTCACGATGTCATATCAGAATTTGATAAGGGTTATCGAACATTAGTCGGTGAAAAAGGAGTTACTTTATCTGGTGGCCAGAAACAGCGCGTCGCCATTGCTAGAACACTGCTTAAGAAGGCACCCATCGTCATCTTTGATGACTCTTTAAGCGCTGTCGATACAGAGACTGATGCTGAAATCCGTAGAGCTATTAGGTCGTTTCAAGGCGCTATGACTTGCATCATCATCACCCAACGAACGACTTCAGCTAAAGATTGTGACCATATTATCGTTATTGAAGAAGGCAGAATTACCCAATATGGCAACCATGCTAGTCTCACAAAAGAGGAAGGTCTTTATAAACGCATTGATGAAATCCAAAGTAAGATGCTGATAGAAGAGGAGGTGAGATAATGGCTGAGAAATTTGAAGAGAAAGACTTTAGCCAAGATGGTTTTGACCTTAAGGTCTGGATTAAACTGGCAAGACTATTTAAGCCTTACGCCAAGTTCATGGCGGCACAGGGCATCCTCCAAATCGTTATCGCCGGTGTCGATACCTTACTCCCGTACTTAAATAGTATTGGTATTGATGTCTATACGGTTGAAGAAAATATGGGAGATTTCCCTTCTTTTGTGATGTTTTATTTCAGCGCTATTATCTTAGAAACAATCGCGATTCTAGCTTATAACTACTTTGCCTGCAAGAGTGAGATGGGCTTTGCCGGTGGTCTTAGAGAGAAGTGTTTTAAAAAAATTCACACGCTGTCTTTTTCCTACTATGATAAGACGCCAACAGGCTGGCTCATGGCTAGGATGACTGGTGATATTAGTAGACTAGCGGAAATCATCGCTTGGTCAATTGCTGATATGGCTTGGGGCATACCCGTTATGATATTTACGCTCGGGGTCATGCTGATGACAAATGTCAAAATGACACTGATTGTCTTATCTGTTACTCCTATCATCCTTATATTGACCTATTACTTCCAGCTAATATTACTGAAAGCTTATCGGCAAGTAAGGAAGGCTAATTCTAAGATAACTAATGACTTTAGTGAAGTCATAAGTAGTGCTAAGACGACTAAGACCTTAGTCTTGGAAAAACATAACTATGGCGAGTTTATTGAAGATACTGCTGATATGCGAAAGCTGTCTTTAAGAGCCGTAAAACTCGGTGCCTCATTTAGACCCTTTGTTCAACTATTATCATCTATCGCAATAGCCGCCATTATTTGGGTTGGTGGTGACTTCGCCAGTGCTGGTCTTATAACTTTTGGAACTTTAACGATGTTTATTCAATACGCCCAACAATTCTACGAACCTGTTCGCATGGTTGCCATTATTTTATCTGAGATGCAGTTAGCGCAGGCATCTGGTGAGCGCATCGTCTATCTTCTTGATAGTGAGATTGAAATTGTCGATACACCTGAAGTTATAGAAAAATACGGAACGACTTTTAATCCTAAACCTGAAAACTACGAGCCAATCAATGGTGATGTATCATTTAAAGATGTCAGTTTTGCCTATGTTGAAGGTGAGAAGGTCTTAGACCACTTTAATCTCAATGTTAAGGCCGGGCAAACCATAGCTTTAGTAGGAGAGACTGGAAGTGGCAAATCGACTATCGTCAATCTTATCTGTCGTTTCTATGAGCCTACTAGTGGTAAGATTTTGATAGATGGCCGTGATATCCAAGAACGTTCGATTGCTTGGCTTCATTCTAATCTCGGCTATGTCCTCCAAGCTCCTCATCTTTTTAGTGGTTCAATCAAAGAGAATGTCCGTTACTCAAAACTCGATGCGAGTGATGAAGAGATAATGGAGGCCTGTAAACTTGTCAATGCCCATGACTTCATCATGAAATTACCTGAGGGATACGAGACTGATGTAGGTGAGGGTGGTTCAAGATTATCTACCGGTCAGAAACAACTCATAAGCTTTGCCAGAGCCGTGCTTGCTAGACCAGCTATTTTCGTACTTGATGAGGCGACAAGTAGCATTGATACCGAGACCGAAAAGATTATCCAATACGCCATTGAAAACATCATGAAAGACAAGACCTCTTTCGTTATTGCGCACCGCCTTAGTACGATTGTAAATGCTGACCGCATACTGGTTATTCGCTATGGCGAAATAGTCGAAGATGGAACCCATCAAGAACTACTAGATTTAAAGGGCTATTATTATCGTCTATACACTAACCAATTCAACGAAGACTTGTCTCGTATAACTATTGATTCCAAGCGAGCATAGATAGCTTTCTTAAGTAGTCTTTTCTTCACACCCTAGATACTAGTAAAGACTTGTTTTTTGGTGTAAAATGTTCACATGTTGACAAGTTATTTGATACAGATAGTGGCTATCGTCTTATTATTTTCATTAGATCAAATGACTAAGATGATAGTCTCATTGAACATGTCTCTTGGCTCTTCAATAACTGTCATCGATGGCTTTTTCAATATAACCTATGTTCGAAATACTGGAGCTGGCTTCTCTATTCTTGAGGGACATATGACTTTTTTCTATATCATAACTATCGTAGCTTTAATCGCCTTAATTTACCTTCTTGTAAAGTCGCAAAAGGACTCATGGCTATCGCGAATGAGTTTCGTTATGATGATTGGTGGTACCTTAGGCAATTTCTATGATCGCCTCATCTATCGTTATGTAATCGATTTTCTTGACTTTGACATCTTTGGCTTTGACTATCCCATCTTCAATTTGGCTGATGTCTTTTTATGTATCGGCGTAGCTTTATTTGTCCTAACTTATATCATTGATTGGAGGCGCAGTCGTGGAGTATAAGGCTAAAGTTTTAGAAGGCGGTAAACGTCTGGATGTTTATATTACCGAGAACCTAGATATCAGTCGATCTAAAGTGCAAGCCTTGATAAAGGAGGGCAAAGTCTTATTAAATGGGGAAGAGACCATCGCTAAGCTAAAGGTCAAGCAAGGCGATGAGTTATGGGTTGACTATGAAGAGCCCATAGACATTGATGTAGAAGCGACAGCTATGGATCTTGACATCGTTTATGAAGATGATGATGTCATCGTTGTTGATAAACCAAAGGGTCTTGTGACCCATCCTGCCCCTGGTAACTACAGCGGTACACTGGTCAATGGCTTAAAGGCTTATACAGATAAACTAAGCGAAGTTGGTGGTAAGTTTCGTCCGGGTATTGTCCATCGCCTAGATAAAGATACTTCTGGTCTAATTGTCATTGCCAAAAACGACAAGGCTCATGCTTCTTTGGCAGAACAACTTGCCGATAAGACTTGTCGGAGAAAATACTATGCCATTGTTCGTGGTATCATTGAACACGATGAAGGCATTATTGATGCGCCCATAGGACGCGATAAAAAAAATCGGCAAAAGATGGCAATAGATGCTAGTGGCAAAGTTGCCAGGACTTCTTTTGTTGTTAAGGGACGCTATGATGATTCGACATTATTAGATGTAGAACTAGAGACAGGGCGCACTCATCAAATCCGCGTTCATATGTGTTATATTAAGCACCCCGTATTAAATGATGGCAAATATGATCCTAAACACTGCATTGATGATAGTGGTCAATACTTACATGCCTATCATCTCAGTTTCTCGCACCCCAAAACGAATCAAAGACTAGAATTTACTAGTCCTATGCCTCAGTACATGCAAAAATACATCGCTACAAAGGAGAAAAGAGATGGAAGTTTCCTATAAGCTATACCAGTTATTATCGTTTTTTGTTACTAAGTTTTCGTATAAGATTATACCTGTCGATAACTCACGTCCCAATGAGGTATTCTTGGTAGGGTCTATAGACCGCAAGTATCCTCTGATTAGGCTAACGACCAATTCAATTGAGCAGGTGACCTTTGAAAAAGAACGCTTAGATGAGACTATATCATTCATCTTTAACCGCCTAAGAATTAAAGATGGGCGCTTTCTTGATATACATATCGGAAGAGATGAGATACTCGATGAAGAAATTTATGACTCCATCGCTATAGATATCGACTATTATAGTGGCCCTGACCTCAATGACTACTATCCAGGCATCCACAAGGTCATTCATGAGGTATCTGATGCCACTGCCGAGATAAACAGCATCCTCTTTGACTTAAGAATGGTTAACGATAATGCCAGAGCACAAAGAAGGGCTATTAAAAAGAGCGAAGGCAAAAAACCTATTGCCACTTATATCATCATCGCTATCTGTGTCTTTATGTATGCCTTGTATATGCTACTACAGAGAAACTATAGTGATGTAAATGCTCTTGTCGCGCTTGGGGCCAATTATAAAACCTTTACTATTGGTCTATATCAACTTTGGCGTCTTATAACAGCTGGGTTCTTGCATAGTAGTTTCTTTCATCTTCTATTCAATATGTTATCTTTGTTTAGTCTGGGAAGAGTTATGGAGACTACGATGGGTACTCGTAAGTATCTCATTGTCTTATTTGGCTCTTTGATAGTATCATCAATGACCTCGCTGGCCTTTAATGATAATACAATAACTGTTGGTCTTAGTGGTGGTCTATATGGCTTATTTGCCTTTTATATGATTACAGGTTTTTATGGACATACTTTAAATAGTGCTGCTGCAATGCAAGTCATCATTATTAACCTATTCATCAATTTCTTGGGTGGTGTTGATATTATGGGCCATGTTGGTGGTTTTATTGCCGGTATTGTCTTATATTTCGCCATGAACAATAAAAAAGCCTATATAATATACCTATGTCTATTAGTCGCACTAGTTTGGCGTCTGTTTTTTTACGATACGACCTATTCGATGTACGGCGGCACAGACCTCAGTGTCATCGAGATATATGAGGATTTAGGTCTTGATGGCTATGCAGATAAACTTAAAGAACAGATTGTTGAAGTCTGGAGGAAGAATTCGTGAAACGCAAAGATGTCATAAGCTGGGATGAATACTTCATGGGTTTAGCTCATTTGAGTGCTTTGAGGTCTAAAGACCCTAATACTCAGGTAGGAGCCTGTATCGTCGACAAAAACAAGCGCGTTGTCGCTATTGGCTATAATGGCATGCCCTATGGTTGTGATGATGACCTCTACCCTTGGGAAAGAGAAGGTGACTTAGTAGAGACTAAGTATCCTTACGTTGTTCATGCTGAACTTAATGCTATCCTTAATGCCCGCACTAGCCCTAGAGATTGCACTCTCTATGTATCACTATTCCCCTGTAATGAATGTGCAAAAGCTCTCATCCAATCTGGAATTAAGGAAGTAGTGTATGAAAGTGATAAGTATGCCGATCAAGACTTGACTAAGGTATCAAGAAAGATGATGAGTGATGCCGGTATTAAATTGCGTAAAATCGACCATCCCGTCGTTGTTGAATTAAAGAAAGGCCAAGTACATGAATAGACACGAGATGCGCAAACGACTCATCTTTGCCGTATACCAGCATTTACTGTTAAATAAAGACCTCGAAGCTTGTGTTGAGCTAAACTTTGAAGGCGATGTCAGTGAGTATATTCGAGAACTAATCGATATACTCAAAGAAAACGAGACGACATATATCGATATTGTTAGGCCGCTTTTAAACAAGTGGGCTTTTGAACGCTTAAACTATGTCGATCAAGCTATAATCTTAGTAGCAGTTGCTGAATTGAAGATAGCTCAAAACGATAAAGCTGTCGTCATTGATGAGGCCATCAAGTTTGCCAAAACTTATTGTGAAGATGACGCATATCGTTATATAAACGGAGTTTTGGATCAAATATGAAGACCTTATCCGTTTTTGATGTCGTCCATTACATCAAGACCTCATTAGATAGTGACTATCGCATCCAAAACATCTTAATTAGCGGCGAAGTAAGCAACTTTAACCATCACTTTAGTGGTCATCTTTACTTCTCTATCAAAGATGATAGAGCTAAACTTTCCTGCGTTATGTTTAAAAGCTATGCTAGTAAGACTGTTTTCATGCCTAAAAATGGCGATAAGGTCATTATAAAAGCTAATATTTCGGTCTTTGAGGGTAGCGGACAAATGCAAGCTTATGTTAGTGAGATTAGATCTGATGGCTTAGGCGACCTATTTATCCGCTTTGAAGCCCTAAAGAAGAAACTTTCTGAAGAAGGGTATTTTGCGATAGAACATAAAAAGAGGAGTCCACTATTTCCTGAGCAAGTCGCGGTGCTTGTTGGTGATAAGTCAGCTGCTTTAAGCGATATCAAGACCTGTTTTGCAAGGCGCTGGCCCATATGTAAGGTAGATATACATCAAGTATTAGTGCAGGGTGAGGGGTCTAGTAATGATATCATCACCAAGCTCAAAATGGTTGATGATTTAGGATACGATGCCATAATACTAGCTCGAGGTGGTGGATCCATCGAAGACCTTTGGTCTTTCAATGATGAAGATTTAGCCAAGACAATATATAATCTCAAGACCTTCATCGTCACCGGCATCGGCCACGAACAAGACTATACTATCGCTGATTTTGTTTCTGACCTGAGGGCGCCCACACCGACTGCTGCTGTCGAGCTCATCACCCCTAATATCATTGATGTTGTCTTGAGTATAGATCAATATGTAATAAGTATGGAAAAGGCTATGTCAGCCCTATTAGAAGATATTAAAATCGTTTTAACTCATATCAATGATAATGCCATCTTCAAAGATCCTTATCGCATTATCAAAGATAAACGACAGCGTTTAGAGAACTTGACGTTGAGATTATTGGGCTATGAAAAGACCTTGCAAGGTGCGGATAATTACATCGTAGCCTTAACGGCCAAAATGCGACAAGCTCTAACCACAAACATCAAAGATACTGCCTATAATATTGACCGTAATATCGAAAGATCCAAGATGGCTATAAAGAGAAATATAGCATCCATCAATCAATTCCACAAACGCCTCGACACACTGCTTAGAGCTTACGGTCACGAAGCAACTATGCAAAGAGGCTTCAGTATCGTCACTAAAGATGGTGCTGTGATAAAAGATGGAACAACTCTAGAAATAGGAGACAGTATTAATGTTCGGCTTTATCGCGGACATTTGCGCGCAATAGTGAAGGAGAAAGATTAAATGCCAAAGTTTGAAGACGGAATGAAAAGATTAGAAGAGATTGTTGATAGCCTTGAAAAAGGAGATTTAGATATCGATAAGTCGCTGACGCTCTTTGAAGAGGGTTTGGAGCTAAGCAAGAAGCTACAAAAAGAGCTAAAAGGCTATGAAGAAAAGATTGCTGGACTCATGGAGACTGATGAAGAATCTGCAGAACTTTGAACACTTCAAAGATAGGTGGCTAGAAGCTTATAAAGGCTCTAAGGTTGGCCAATCCATGGCCTATGTTCTAGATGGTGGTCAAAGGCTTAGAGCACAGATTATTTTAGCCATCGTAAATGGCCATGGCCTACCTGAAGAAAGGGCCTATCATAGTGCCTTAGCTTTAGAAATGATTCACGCCTACTCATTAGTCCATGATGACTTACCTTGTATGGATGATGATGATATGCGCAGGGGCAAACCCTCTTGTCATATTGCCTTTGGTGAAGACATAGCTATTTTAACTGGCGATGCCTTACTTACAGAAAGCTTTAAGGTCATCGCTAAAGACCTGCATTTAGATAGCGAAACTAAGCTTAAGATTATTGATGCCTACAGTGACTTAGCAGGAGTTAGAGGCATGGTCTATGGCCAAGAGTTGGACTTAAGTAATAACTTTGATAATTCCGATAAGGATTTAGTTGAAGATATTGCATATCACAAGACTTCATGTCTTTTTATTGCAGCTTTTTTAGCTGGTATGTACATAGCTAAAGATGATAAACACATAAATGACTATAAGGAAATGGGTAGAAGGCTTGGCATTGCCTATCAGATGCAAGATGACCTTTACGACCTTATAAGATCGACTGATGAATTAGGTAAACCTGCTCAAAGTGATCTTAAAGCAAATAAGATGACAGCATTAAGCGTCTATAGTCCTGAAGAAATAAAAGTACGTCTCGATAGAGAATTTGCGTATATAATGGATATGTGCGATAAATGGCACTTTGATACACGTGATTTTAAAGATTTAGTAAATTACATAGATAAACGTTGAAAGACCATGATCGACATTAAAGAGATAAAAGATCCTAATTTCATCAAAGATCTTAATGATCAACAACTACAAGAACTAGCTAGTGCAGTACGTAGTTACATGATTGACAGTGTTGCCAAGACTGGTGGCCATCTCAGTTGCAATCTTAGCGTCGTTGAATTAACTATAGCTCTGCACAAATTTTTTGATGGACTTAAGGATCGCATCATCTTTGATGGCGGTCATCAAGTATACACGCATAAAATATTGACAGGTCGCGCTAGCTTATTTGACCGCTTACGTAAGGAAGATGGAATTACCGGCTATCCCAACAAGAACGAGAGTCTATACGATGAAAATAACGTCGCTTTAGGACTAGGACTTGGGGTTGCATATGGCTATGCTTGTATGCGTGAAGTTAAGAAGACTGACGAAGAGATTATCTGTGTCGTTGATGAGGAGTCAATACATTCTGGCACTTCCTTAGAAGCCTTAAGACAGATAGGATCTGATGATAAAAAGATTATTATCATCTTCAACGATGATGGTGAATATCGTAAAAGAGCGTCAGCTACACGCATACAAAAGACCTTGCATAAGCTTCGTAGCGATAAAAGATACTTAACTTTCAAAAAGACGGTGATGATAGATTTCAATAACTCTAAGATTGGCAAAAGTATCATCACTAGGACAGAGGTTCTAAAAGATACGATTAAAGAACACATAAGCGATAGCGAAATGTTTAAAAGTCTTTTCTTTAATTACCTAGGGCCCATTGACGGTCATGACTTTAGTGCCTTAGCCAAGGCTATCACTAAGGCTAAAAATGAAAAAAGAACTACCCTGATTCACGTCATGACGAAAAAAGGTAGGGGCTATGAGCTAATAGAAAATGGCCATAAAAAGAATAAGGCATTAGCAGTTCCATTTAATATTGAAACGGGGAAAGACCTCAAGGAGACACCTAAGGGTTATCTAAGTGCTGAGAATATCGTCTGCGAGAGCTTATTAACTATTATGACTAAGAATAAGAAGATAATGGCTTTTATCGGTGACTATGATGGAGATGAGGCCTTTAGGAGACTTTATGCTAGCTTTCCTGATAGGGTCTTCCGTTGTGAGGCTCAATCCAACGCCATAGCAATGGCCTATGCCTGTGCCGAAAGCAGCTTCTATCCTTTCTTATTGCTTGACAGTACAGAAATTGATAAGACCATGATGCCATTACTTCGCACCATCATCCGATATCAAACACCTGCTGTAATTGGCTTGCGCGAAGCTAGCGTAATACCTGGAGAAGGGGAAAATCGACAGGGTATCTTTGATATCACAATGCTCAATGATTTGGATGGCATAAGCATTGTAGAAGGTCGCGACTATAAAGAAATAAAAAACCTATTTAGTCTAGGTTTTACACTTAATATTCCTTATTTTATCAGAATACCACGTATAGATATCGCTACTAGTGATAATAGTAAACAAGCGTTAATATATGGTAAGTGGAATTTCTTACGTAAACTTGAATACTATGAGGCAACCATTATTGCCTATGGCCATGACTTAGATTTTATCTTGCAAGAAATAGAGATAAATGATGCGCCTTATCAGTTAGTAAATGCCTGCTTTATCAAGCCTATTGATACAGAATTAATCGACACATTACTTAGGGAAGGCAAGAAGATTCTGGTTTATAGTTTTGACTATGAAAAAGGTGGGCTATATACTGCTATAAAAGAGTACATTGGCGATGGCGATGTGCTAGTAATGGCTACTGGTAGCCGTATACCACTTGGAAGCACAGGACAAATAAGAAAGGCAGAGAAGATGACATGGAAGCATATCACGGAGGTGTTAGAACGTGATAACTAGTATCTACATAAAGGACTTTGCGATAATCGATGAATTGAGAATTGATTTTTCCAAAGGTTTATCGGTATTCATTGGTGAAACGGGGGCTGGAAAATCAATAATAGTTGGTGCCATCAGTTTTTTGTGCGGTCAAAGAGCAGATAGTAGTGCTATAAGGACAGGTAGAAATAAAGCTATCATCGAGGGCGTCTTCACAGTTGATGATAGGATGCAAGCAATCCTAAAAGATGCCGATATAGAGTTTGATGATGAGATAATTGTCTATAGGGCTATAAGCTCTGAGGGACGTTCAATAATCAGAGTGAACGATAGAACGGTCACTCTCAACTTTTTGCAGCTTCTTCTTAAAGATACTATTGACATACACTCACAAAAAGATTCGCAATACTTACTCAAAAGTCAAAATCACCGTTTACTTTTAGATGTCTACGCTAATCATCAAGACCTCTTAGTAGAGGTTAAAAAACAATACGATGCCTTATCGGAAATCCAAAGAGCATATAATCAGTTTCTTGCTAATAATGACTCTGAAACGGATATTGATTACTTTAAGTATCAAATAAAGGAGATTGATGATGCTAAACTTGATAAGGATGAGGAAGAGGAACTATTAGCATTTGAAAGAAGATATAAGTCTCATCAAAAAAATATCGATCACCTATCAGTAGCTATTGACCTATACCAAAAAGAAGGGGGCATTAGCGAGAGTCTATACCAAGTTAAAAAGGAGCTAAATTTCCTTGATGATGAGATAACTCCTATTGCTGAAAAAATTGATAATTGCACTTTTGAAATTGAAGAAGTCTTTAATGAGCTAAAAACAATCTTAGCCTCTATCGACATCAGCGAAGGTCAGATTGACGCAAACCAAGAAAGACTATTCACAATCAATCGTCTCAAGCGTAAATATAAAGGTGAGATTGATGATATATTGGTCTTGCGTGAAGAGCTCGCTAAGCGTATCTTAGCATATGAAGATAGACAAAGAATAATTGACGAATATGAACGTGATATTGAAATTGCAAAAAACGCTTATGATAAGGCCGCAGAGGCCTTACACGAAAGCCGTGTTTTAGCTGCTAGTAAGCTTAGAAACGATGTCATAAATGAGATGGAAGGATTAGAACTTAAATACTTCGACTTTGATGTATCTGTTGACAAAAGCGATGCGACTTCAAATGGCATTGACGATATAAGTTTCTTGATATGCACGAATAAGGGTGAGAACTTAAAACCACTTGCCAAAGTAGCAAGCGGCGGCGAGATGTCGCGAATACTACTGGGACTTAAGGCCATATTTGTTAAATTGAGTTCACTCGATATCGTCATATTCGATGAGATTGATACAGGTGTGAGTGGTAAGGCTGCTTTGGCTATGGGTAAGAAGATGGCTAAGGTTGCAAAATATGCCCAAGTTTTAGTTATTACCCATCTTGCACAAGTCGCCGCCTTTAGTGATGCCCTTTACTATGTCAGTAAGGCAGAACGCGATGATAGAACGACTTCTGATATCAGTATCCTCGATAGTGATGAAGAGGTAAGGCAACTAGCTTTAATGGCTACAGCTACGGTTAGCGAGTCTGCTTTAGCGGCAGCTGCTGACCTTGTTGCTGAGGCTAAGGCAGAAAAAGAGAAGTTATGGACATAAAAAAGGGGATAGAGGCCTATCTTATGGATTTGTCCTTGCATAGAGCTAAGATGCAACGAACATATAAAACCTATGCCTATGCCCTAAAACTATATAGTACTTATTTATTAGAGAAGGGGATAAAAGAAGTTGAGGAGGTCACCTATCAGGATATCGAGAGTTTCATTGACAAGAATAGGATTCGATATAGTCCGAATAGCCTCAATCTCTTTAAGACTGTCATCAGGTCATTTCACCAATTCTTGTATGACCGCTATGATATAGTTGACCCAAGCATTAATGTCTCTATCCAAAAGGGTAAGAGAAGTCTTCCTGTCTATCTATCGACCCAAGAAGTAGATGCCATAATGGCGACATTTAGTGATGAGCATAAAGATATCTATCACCATGCCATCTTAGAAATGATATATGCACTAGGAATGCGAGTCGGTGAGTGTTGTAATCTATTGCTTAGCCAAGTCGATTTAGAAGGGAAGGTTGTTAGAATTGTTGGAAAGGGCGATAAGATGCGCATTGTTCCGATACCCAATGGCAGCCTGCCTATCATCAAGAGCTATCTCGGTATAAGAGCTATATGGCTAAGACCTACTTCAAAGCATAAGAACAACTTCTTTATTAATGACAAGTCTAAGCCGTTAAATGCCGTTTATGTCGAGCGTATTCTAAATACAGCAGTAGCTAAAGCTGGAATAGATAAGCATATATCACCGCATAAGCTTCGCCATTCCTATGCCACGCATTTGCTTCAAGGCGGAGCGGATTTAAGGACTTTGCAAGAATTACTCGGTCACAGTAACATTACAACAACCGAAATATATACACATGTCAACGAACAACATCTAAGGGACGTCTATCTTAAAAGTCACCCCTTAGCCAAAGAGAAGGAGGATAAGAAATGACTAAAAGAACTTTTGTAATTGTAATCGACAGTTTAGGTATAGGTTCTGATGAAAAATCACACTTATATGGCGATGATGGAGCTAATACACTCAAACACATATTCGAGGCAACAAAGGGCCATTATAAGATTCCAACGCTGCAAAAACTAGGTATGTGCAATCTAACTGATGTAGAAGGCAATAAGAGCGTTGACCATCCAGAAGCTTATTTCACAAAGATGCATGAGGCTTCTATTGGTAAAGACACGATGACCGGCCATTGGGAGATGATGGGTCTTTGGATTGATAGTCCATTTGTCGCCTTTACAGACACAGGCTTTCCCAAAGAGCTGATGGATACCTTAGAGAGAGAAACAGGTCATAAATTTATAGGAAATTACGCTGCCAGTGGAACGGAAATTTTAAAGGATTTAGGCGAAGAGCATATGAAGACAGGGGCTCTAATCATATATACTTCAGCTGACTCTGTCTTACAGATTGCTGCTCATGAAAAGATAACTGGTTTAGATGAACTATATCGCGTATGTGAAATTGCACGAAAGATTACTTTAGAAAGGGATGAATGGAAGGTTGGTCGTATTATAGCGAGACCATTTATTGGCCCTGATAAAGATAACTTTGTAAGGACGCCTCATCGCCATGATTACAGCGTATCTCCTTATGGAAAGACAGTCTTGGATTCGCTTAAAGAAAACGGTAGAGAGGTAATATCCATTGGTAAAATAAGTGATATATTCAATGCATCAGGCATTACTAAAGCCATCCATTCTGATTCATCACACGAAGGAATGCTTCAGACCATTGAAGTATGTCAAAGCGACTTTGATGGTTTATGTTTTGTTAATCTCGTTGATTTTGATGCGAAATGGGGACATAGAAGAAATCCTGAGGGCTATGCTAATGAACTTCAGGACTTTGATGGTCTACTAGAACAACTTCTTGGTGTTCTAAGAGAAGACGACCTACTAATGATAACGGCTGACCATGGCAATGATCCAACTTGGATTGGAACTGACCACACAAGAGAATATGTGCCACTTCTAGTCTATAGTAAGTCATTTAAAGAAAGCCGAAATTTGGCAATGCGTGATACCTTCGCTGATGTAGGGGCTACAGTCGCTGAAAGGCATGGTGTAATAAATCCAGCTAATGGCAAATCCTTCCTCTCGGAACTTAAATAATTGTTGCATAATATGTATTATGCGAAGTAATTAATATATAGATTTAGCGAGGCTGTATCCACCTCGCTTATTTTTTTCTTTGTTTTTAAAGATTATTTAACGGCGTCCTTTAATGTTTTTGAGGCCTTAAATGTTGGTGCGTCATGTGCTGGAACAGTAATTTTTTCTTTAGTGTGTAGGTTCATTGCTTGACGTTCTTGAACGTGTTTAGTAGCAAATTTACCGAACCCTAAGATATCAACGCTTCCTTTTTCCTTTAATGTCTCAGCAATAGTTTCGAAGACGGCATTTACAGCCTGAGTTGCTTTGTTTAGGCTTAGTCCTGTCTCTTCTGCAACAACCTCAACAAGACCTCTTTTTGTTAGATTTGCCATGTTATTTTTTTTCCTCCTTTAACGAACTCATTATACATAAGTATCCTTGTGTTTTCAATAATGTAAAGGCTATAATTAAGATTATGTGAAGTACATCACAATTGTCTATTTTTGATACACAATTCTCTGCTCCACCAGGCCGCTTTTATTTGATTTATCATGTTGTGATAGTAGATTTTAATGTATCAAAAGGTCAGTTTTCACCGACCTTAGAAACTAGCTATTGTGCTCTTTGAGATAGTCTTCTACGTACTTACGAATAGCCTCTTCTGATTCTAGTTCAAGGGCATTTTTTGCTAAGACTTGCATTTCAGAGTACTTGAGACTATTAATCATCTTTCGAGCTGGCAAGATACTTGGAGCTGTCATCGAGAACTCATCCAAACCAAGACCCAATAAGATAGGAGCAGCAATTACATCACTAGCCAACTCGCCACAGACACCGCACCATTTTCCGTACTTATGAGCGGCATCAATGGCATATTTGATTAGTGTTAGTACACCAGGATTTAGTGGCTGATAGAGATATGAGACCTCTTTAGACCCACGGTCTGCTGCCATCGTATACTGTGTTAAGTCATTAGTACCAATGGAGAAGAAGTCAGCATACTTGGCAAACTTATCAGCAATAACTGCGCTAGATGGAATTTCAACCATCATACCAACTTCAATGTTATCGCCGACCTTATGACCCTCTTTAATAAGTTCAGCACGTACTTCTTCATAGATGCCTTTGGCTTTCAGGAACTCATCTATCGTTGCAATCATTGGAAACATGATAGCAGCTCTACCAAAGGCGCTTGCCCTAAGTATCGCCCTCAGTTGTGTGCGGAAGATATCTTGCCTATCAAGACATAGTCTAATAGCTCTATAACCCAAGAAAGGATTTAATTCTTCAGGGAACTCGAAGTAGTTTAGCTTCTTATCGCCACCGATATCAAGTGTCCTAAAGACTACACGTTTACCATCCATTCTTTCAAGAACTTCTTTATATGCTTCATACTGAATTTCTTCACTTGGAAAGTCATCCGTAGAATCCATATATAAGAACTCCGTTCGATATAGGCCGACAGCCTCACCACCATTATTCAAGACACCATCGACATCCTTTGGCGTACCAATGTTGGCAGCAATCTCGACTTTATGACCATCAAGAGTAATGGATTCTT
>CAZXIB010000006.1:0-1559 GCA_964639815.1 uncultured Thomasclavelia sp.
TGCACTTATTGGACTAAAGTTTGTAGATAAGGGCTTTTAAAATATTAGCTTTTAATATAGAATATATAAGCGAAATGTCAAGGAGATTTTTATGATTTTAGTTAATGATTTAAAGCCAGGAATAACTTTTGAGCATGAAAATAATATCTATAGCGTTTTGGATGTTGATCGCAACAAGACAGCCATGCGTCAGATGATTGTCAAGGTAAAGGTCAAAAACCTTAGAAGTGGTGTTATAAATGAGATATCTTTCACTGGTGGCGATAAGGTTGAGCAGGCTATGATTGAAAAGAAGAAGATGCAGTACCTTTATGATAGTGGTGATGCCTTAGTCTTCATGGATAACACCACCTATGAGCAGATTGAAATACCAAAGAGTGACCTCACTTGGGAAATGAACTTTTTAACAGCTAATCTTGAAGTAGATGTAACGATGTTTGAAAGTGAGATATTAGGACTTGTATTGCCAGACAAGGTAGAGCTTGAATTAATCGAGTGTGAGCCAGCTGTTAAAGGTGATACAGCTACAGGCGCTTTAAAGAACGCCAAGTGTGAAACAGGCCTAGAAGTCAAGGTTCCCTTGTTTATTGATAATGGTGAGCACATCTTAGTCAGCACCAGCGATGGTAAATATTCAAGCCGCGCTTAATTTTCTGGTGTTGATATCAAAGTTTTATAGATGATGTGGAGGATATAGAATGGCGCGACTTACAAGAACACAGAAATATGCTGATTTGCGAAGCGATATGGATAACAGCCGCGAACCACAATTGAATACCAAAGATTTAGCAAGTTATGAAGATAGGCTTGAAAGGTCTGGTGCTGATACCCTACCGGGCTCAGATACTAGAACCGATTACAGAGCCTATGATACTACCCAACAGGTCGAGGCGCCTATGCGTGCTGCTAGACCCCAACAACAAGAAACAGTTACTGACCAATACCAAGACTACGCCAAACCGACTGCCAGACAATATGAAGTCGCCGATGATATTTCAGTCAGCGACCTTTTAGGACAAGATGGTTTTAGCGAAGTTGCTAAAAGAGATAACGACTATGTAAGACATACACTTGATGAAGTCAAGGCATACAACAAGTCTTTGGGTTCTATGACTGTTGAAGATGTGCCAACGACCATCCTCAATGAAATACGCGGCATAAGTGAAGAACCTAAAAAAGATAATGAAGATGAGCTTTCTAATACCGTCACCCTAGAGATAAAGAGATTTCTCACCGAGATGGATGAGCCAGCTGCTAGCCAGCCTATTGCCGGGGATATTAGAGCTACGATTAATCAACCTACGGTAAATCAAGCGGTTGCAGATGATATAAGAGCTACATCTAGACCAATCCAAGAGCCCATCCCAGAGCAACCACTGGTGGCCGAAGAAGTTACAAGGACTGTCGAGCCTGAGGTACCAGCTGCTGAAAATGACTTAGAAGCGATGCGTCGCTTTGCCGATAAGTTACCTAAAGATGTAAGTGATATGTTGAAGCAGTATTTAGAAGCACCACAAAATGATGTCTATGCTCAACCAAATGCTGCACCGCAACCTCAA